>NZ_JAYURN010000029.1:0-2264 GCF_043756175.1 Flavobacterium sp. | reverse complement strand
GCGATTTATATAAATCCAATGCTGTTTTTTGCTGTAGAACAAAATCCTTTTAAACAAGAAAATAGGGCTTATCCTGTAGATTACGGATTTCCTTTTATCGATAAATACAGCATTTCAATTAAAATCCCTGACGGTTATAGAGTCGAAACAATTCCTTCTCCGCTACTTTTAAATATGGAGGATAATTTGGGGGGATTTAAATTTATGATAAATACATCTGGTAATTCGATTCAGTTAATGCTATCGCATCAAATAAACGTACCAATCGTTATTGCAGATTATTATCCAATGTTAAAACAGTTTTATCAAAAAATGATTGAAAAACAAAACGAGAAAATAGTGCTTAAAAAAGTGTGATGTTTAACAACAGCTTTATCAGGGTTTTGTAATCTAATATAATTAAATAAGCATACATCATATGAACTTAAAAAATTCCCAACTAGACGTTGACACTTGGATCAAAGAACACGGTGTTCGCTACTTCAACGAATTGACCAATATGGCGCAACTTACCGAAGAAGTAGGTGAAGTGGCCCGAATCATAGCACGCCGTTACGGAGAGCAATCCGAAAAAGAAAGCGATAAAAACAAAGATCTTGGCGAAGAATTAGCAGATGTGGTTTTCGTAGTGTTGTGTCTAGCAAACCAAACGGGAATCGATTTACAGGCTGCTTTTGATAAAAAAATGGATTTAAAATCTATTCGAGACAAAGATCGTCACAAAAACAATGAGAAACTCAAATAATTTGTGAAGTATAAATTATGAATTATAAATGTGGAGTGGTAAATTGCGAACTTGAATTATACCACTCATAATTCATAATTCATAACCCATAATTAGCTAAATGAATTTAAAATTAAGTACGAATTCACAATTCACAATTGATAATTCACAATTAAATATTACTGGTTCAAAAAGTGAGACCAACCGACTATTATTGTTACAAGCTTTGTTTCCAAATATTACCTTAGCGAATACTTCAAACTCTGATGATAGTGAAGTCATGCAAAAAGCGTTGAAAGGAAACCAGGAAATAGTTGATATTCATCATGCTGGAACGGCGATGCGTTTCTTAACGGCTTATTTTGCAGTAAACGAAGGTCGTGAAGTGGTTTTGACAGGTTCGCAGCGAATGACAGAGCGCCCAATCAAGGTTTTGGTAGAAGCCTTGGAACAACTAGGTGCAGAAATTTCGTATGAAAAAGAAGTTGGTTACCCGCCTATTCGAATCAAAGGACAAAAAATCACAGCTTCTAAAGTAAATATTCCTGCTAATGTAAGCAGTCAATACATATCAGCATTATTATTGGTGGCGCCAAAATTAGAAAATGGAATCGAAATCACATTAGTTGGTGAAATCACTTCCGTTCCTTATATTAAAATGACGTTGGCATTGTTGAATGATCTAGATATTAAAACCAGTTTTGAAGGAAATGTGATTACCGTTTATCCAAAAAAAGAAGTAGAATCGAAAGTAATGACTGTAGAATCCGATTGGAGTTCTGCTTCTTACTTTTTTAGTCTGGCTGCTTTAGCAGAAAACGCCTCCATTTCATTGACCAGTTATAAAGAAACCAGTTTGCAGGGTGATTCGGCTTTGGCTCAAATCTACAAGCAAATGGGTATTGATACACATTTTGATGGAAACAAAATGACTTTGGTTAAGCAATCTGACTTTAAACCTGAAACGGTAAACTTTGAATTAAATAATACGCCTGATATTGCACAAACCATTGTAGTTACTTGCCTTGGATTAGGAATTGGCTGTCATCTTACAGGGCTTCATACCTTGAAGATTAAAGAAACCGATAGACTGGAAGCACTGCGAATTGAAATGACAAAACTTGGGGCGAATATTTCGGTGACCAACGATAGTTTGACGCTTGTGGCTTCAACCAACATCAACCATAATGTACCAATTGCCACGTATAACGATCACAGAATGGCAATGGCATTTGCACCATTGGCCTTGAAAGTACCAATAATCATCGAAAATGCCGAAGTGGTTTCAAAATCCTATCCTGATTTTTGGAGTGATTTAAAAAGTCTGGGCATCGAAATTTTAGAAAAATAACAGTTGTAAAGACTAGTGAATCAGCTACTTTTGAAAATAAACAGTAAAACACTTGACAACGCCTGTCTCACAATCGTATATTTGCAAACGATTTATAATTTTGCTGTCCTGAGAGAAGTTGAAGGACATAATTTATAAGTCATAACTCATAAATTTTTTAAATGAAATTATCACATTTTCAATTCGATT
>NZ_JAYURN010000028.1:0-19337 GCF_043756175.1 Flavobacterium sp. | reverse complement strand
AATTTTACACATTCGAGTTTAAATGTATAATCATATTTGACTTTTCTTTCCATAAAAATACCCCCAAATAGTGTCTAACTTTTTGGGGGCAGTCTATTAACGGGATTTATTTTAAGGAAACGTTCTGGAATTAATTATGCATTATAACTGTATCTACAACATGAATAACACCATTCGACTGGTTAACATCCGCGATTGTAACTGTCGATTTATTTCCTTTTTCATCAGTAATTACTAATTTTTTACCGTCCATTTTGCAGATGATTTTTCCGCCCTGAACAGTTTTGAATTCTGCAATTCCATTTCCAGCTTTAATTGCAGCAGCAATGGCTTTACTATTAAATTTTCCTGCTAGAACATGATAGGTTAAAATTCCTTGTAACATGGCTTTGTTTTCCGGTTTAACCAGAGTTTCAACAGTTCCAGCTGGCAATTTAGAAAATGCTTCGTTTGTTGGTGCAAAAACTGTAAATGGTCCTTTACTAGATAATGTTTCTACTAAATCCCCTGCTTTTACTGCAGCTACCAATGTGGTATGGTCTTTTGAATTTACAGCGTTTTCAATAATATTTTTAGCTGGATACATTGGAGCTCCTCCAACTGTTACTGTTTTTTGAGCGAATGAGTTAGCCCCAAATACTAATACCAATCCTAGAATAGCAACCGAAAAGAATTTTTGTATTTTCATAATATATTTTTATTTGTTATATTGATATATACGCAGTAAAATTATTTAGGGTTTTAAAATAAATTAATTTAACTTGTTTTAACGTTCCAAGATGATTAAAGTTGACAGAATGTTTCTTCTGAAATTTAATTTTGGACAAAAAAAAACGCCAAACTAAATTGCTCTCGTTCGACGTTTTATAAAAAAAATATTATTTCTTAGTATAAACTCGGAAACTTACTAGGATTCACTTCATGCATCATTACATATACTTTCTCAAAAATATCTTCTACAGAGGGTTTCGAGAAATAATCACCATCGGTTCCGTAAGAAGGTCGGTGTGCTTTTGCTGCTAATGTTTCTGGCTGACTGTCTAAAACCATATATCCTTTTTGCTCATCGATAATTTGTTGTAATATATATGCAGAAGCACCACCTGGAACGTCTTCATCTATAATTAACAAACGATTCGTTTTAGTCAATGATTTTACAATATCGTGATTTACATCAAATGGTAATAACGACTGTATATCTATAATTTCGGCATCAATTCCTACTTCTAATAACTCTTTTGCAGCTTGTTCTACTAATCTTAAAGTCGATCCGTAAGAAACTAGAGTAATGTCGTTTCCAGATTTAATAGTTTCCACTACACCAATAGGTGTTTTAAATTCTCCTAAATTGGTTGGCATTTTTTCTTTCAATCGGTAACCATTCAAACATTCAACCACAAGTGCAGGTTCATCAGTTTCTAATAAAGTGTTATAAAAACCAGCTGCCTTGGTCATATTTCTAGGAACCAAAACATGAATACCACGAATCGCATTAATAATCATTCCCATGGGAGAACCAGAATGCCAAATACCTTCTAAACGGTGACCACGAGTACGAATAATAAGCGGTGCTTTTTGGCGACCAGCAGTTCTGTATTGTAAAGTAGCCAAATCGTCACTCATGATTTGAATGGCGTAAAGCAAATAATCTAAATATTGAATCTCGGCAATAGGTTTCAAACCACGCATGGCCATACCTATTCCTTGACCTAAAATGGTAGCTTCACGAATACCAACATCGGCAACACGAAGTTCTCCGTATTTTTCTTGCATGCCTTCTAAACCTTGGTTTACATCACCAATATTCCCTGCATCTTCACCAAAAATTAAACTTTCAGGATATTTTGTAAAAATGGCATCAAAATTATCACGTAAAATTAAACGAGCATCTACTTCTTCGGCAGAATTATCGTAATTAGGTAGAACTTCCTTAACAGAAAATATATTTTTATCTGATTGTGAGAATAGGTGAGAGCTAAATTTTGGTTGTATTTTATTGGTATAATTAGTAATCCAAGTTGCCAGTTGTTCTTTTCCGTTTTCTTTGACGATTAATCGTAAAATTTTACGTGCTGTTGTAATACTATCTTTTCTTATTGGCTCTTTTATTGCCGCCAAATCATTAGCATATTTTTCTATAAAAACTTTGTTCTCGCTAGTATTTGCGATCGTATTTAGCAACAAAACTAATTCGTCTCTTTCTTCTTTAATAGGTGTTACAAATGCTGTCCAAGCGGCTTTTTTAGCTTCTAAAACCTCTTTTCGGGCTTGATTGTCTATAGCATCAATTTCTTCGGATGTGGCAATATTGTTATCAATCATCCACAATTTCATTTGGCGTAAGCAATCGAAATCACCTTCCCATTCTAGTCTTTCGGCATTTTTGTAACGCTCATGTGATCCAGAAGTTGAATGTCCTTGAGGCTGTGTTAGTTCACGAACGTGAATTAATACAGGGACGTGTTGCTCACGAGCTATTGCTGAAGCTTTTTGATAGGTTTCTACCAGAGTAGGGTAGTCCCAACCTTTTACAGTTAGAATTTCGTAACCTTTATTCTCTTCGTCACGTTGGAAACCTTTTAATATTTCCGATATATTTTCTTTGGTAGTTTGATGACGTGCATGAACAGAAATTCCGTATTCATCATCCCAAACGCTCATGACCATCGGTACTTGTAAAACACCAGCTGCGTTGATGGTTTCAAAAAATAAACCTTCAGAAGTAGAAGCGTTTCCTATAGTTCCCCAAGCGACTTCATTTCCTTGTTCAGAAAAGTTGATTTGCTCAATTCCAGAAACGTTTCTATATATTTTTGATGCTTGTGCTAAACCTAATAAACGAGGCATTTGCCCAGCAGTAGGCGATATGTCTGCACTCGAATTTTTTTGTTGTGTTAGGTTTTTCCAATTTCCATTTTCGTCTAATGAATGTGTAGCAAAGTGACCACCCATTTGGCGACCAGCACTCATAGGATCATGAGATAAATCTGTATGACCATATAATCCTGCAAAAAACTGTTGCATTGTCATTTGACCAATTGCCATCATAAAGGTTTGATCACGATAATATCCCGATCGAAAATCACCATTTTTGAAAGCTTTTGCCATGGCGAGTTGCGGTATTTCTTTACCATCTCCAAAAATCCCAAACTTAGCTTTTCCAGTCAAAACTTCACGTCTTCCTAGCAAACTACATTCGCGACTTGTTGTGGCAATGGTATAATCTTGTATAACTTCGGTTTTGAAATCTTCAAAAGTTAAAGGTTGTTTTTCTTCTACTTGTATCATAAATTAGAAATGTAATAATGACAAATTTAAGTAAAAACTAGTTATGTTGTATATGTGGAGAGAAAATATTATTGAATTATCGATAATATTTTTATTGATTATAAAGATAAAATTATGATATGTATTTAAAACATCTCGTTTTAATAAAATATATTTAAAAATAAAATCGAAAAACAAAAGATTAAAACCATTTTCTGGTAAAAAGTTTGGTTAGTGTCTTTGGAGAGATGGTAAAAATAAAGCGTATTTTTTCTTGATAATTTTTTTGCCCCATTTCGAATCCGTTTGTGGAATATATAGGAAAAAAAAGCTCTAAATAATTGGGAACCAAATCGAGATGTATTCCGCTATCGTATCCAAATTTTATATTTTGATTTCTACTTTGGTAAAAACCAGCATCGCCATATAATTCTATCCAATGCCAAACTGACGATGTTATATTTAGCGTGGTCATCCATTTATTGGCATAGGGATTTTGAAGTTTCGATTTAAATCCTCCTTCGGCAATAATAAGTTGTTGGCTAAAAAAACCAGTGCTTTCTGAGCGACCGTAAAAATTATAATCGAGCAAAACATCTTTGGGTCTGTCAAGCCCAAAAGCATTGGAATTGATGTCTTTGTTGTAAAAAAAAGTTCCTGCAAAGAATCGCAATCCAATCTGATAATTATTTTCGAAAAGTTTTCTATAAGAAATTCCTGCGGTAGCCTTTCCGAAATTTTTAGAAAATGAAAGCCCAGTACCAAAACCCAAACCACTTGACATTTCGGGTTTCTGGTAGGAATAACTACCATCGTAAGCAGCAAATTTTAATGGTGATTGGCTATTAGGATTGTTTAGCGGAGAACTTTCCTTGTTTACATACGCTACTCTAAAACTAATATTTTGCCTTTTGTTACTTCTTAAATCTAAATCTCTAAAACTTAATGATACCGATGAATTTGCCTTAAGATAAGCAGCATTTTGTATGTAATGATAATAGGAAGAATTTAACCCATAACCAATATTATATAGTTTTGAATCACGTCTTTGTTGGTTAAAATAATAACTCATAGATCCTGTCATAGAGCGAGTTGCAGCTGAATAACTCGGACTTAAATTATATCTAAATGGTTTGTTTAGTAATGTTTCGTTATCTAAAGTTAAAGAAATGATTGCTCCGTCATATAGATTATAACCAATTTCTGGAGTATAAAAAATCTGATTGTATCTAGAATCTTCCAGATCTCTAAGAAGGTTAAATTTTATAGGTCTGTTTAATGAAAATAAACCTCTTAAAGATTTGTAGTTATTTTTTTTACTGAACTCAGGAATGTTATTACTGTCGTTTAGAATTAGTTTGTCTAGGTATTTTTTAGGAAATACAAGAGTTGTGTCAGTAGTTATGTTTTGGAGCCATTTTCTAAAAACTACTTTATTGTTTTTTATTCCAGAAATGCTTATTGGTACGGCAATAGTCGAATTGTTTCTGATAATAACCGTAATATTTTCTTTTGTTTTTTTTGATTTTGAAAATGAATAATCAATTGGTTTATTAGAATAAATTAAATTATCAAAAAACCAATCGATATTTTGGGATGCATTTTTCTTTAAAATTTCTTGAAAATCATTCGTATCTGTTTGACTTCTTTGGTTTAATATAATAAATTCTTTAAAACTTTTTTCGATCGAATTATCGTTGAGGTAATCGCTTAAATATTTAAAACTCAAACCTGCTTTATATTTTCCAGCAATTTGCTCGTTAAATTTGATTAAAGTCTCTTTAGAATTTCCAATGCTTTGGTCTAAATTTTTTCTAGCCATTAGTAGAAATAAATAATTGTATTGTTCGTTAAAATTTGCTTTGGCTAAGAAATAACTTTTAGTGAGTTTGTAAGTGCCTAAATTGCCAATGAGTTTCATATCTGGATGATTTTCTTCAATATACTTCATCATGATATATACCTGAGCTGCATCAAAAATATAACTGTCTTTTCTTATATCTATTTTTAAATTTGACTTGAGATAATTATGCAAATAAGCTTTTAAAAATTTTATTTCATACAAAAACTCATTAGGAAAAGGGCTTAAAATTGATGGCAACTGGTTTAATCCATAAAATGGATTTCGCTCATAATCTACTTGCGATACTATTATTTTTTTTGATGATATTTTACCTAAATTATCAGAGACATAATTTACAATTTTATCTATTATAATTGCTTTTTGTATACCGTTTAGCTTAGTATTATATAGATTTGTTTGCACTTCGATGTTGTCGTTCTTAAAACTTTCGTAGCTGTTGTTTTTTTCAATAGCTAATTGAATTTGGGAGCTATTTTCATTACTAAAACTGATAGTTTTTGTTGCATCAGCTTCTATTTGAGTAATTAAATCTAGATTGCAAGTTATCTCATAATTTTTAGGAAGTACAAAATCGATATTTATGTTTGAATAAACTGCATTGGCAATATCTTCAAGATTTTCGTTGCTGTAATAGGTAAATTGTCCGTCTTTTGATAAACGAGCTAATGATAAAAAACAATTATTTAATAGATAATTTCCATCATCGTAACCAAAACGAGTAAATTTTGAATTAGGAATTCTTAGATTGTATTCAATATTAATCGTGATAGACTTTGATGGTTCTAGGCTGTTTTCTAAAGCTATTTCTATAATATCAAGATGATTTTCGAAACGATTCCATTTTGTAAGGGAATCATTTACAAGCATTTTCGTTATTGTTGTGCTTCCTCTTTCAGAATAAGGTGCCAAATGAAAATTTCTGATATATTCGTCAGAAAAACGTTTACCTAAAAGAGAATATTTATTAGAATAAGCATGATTCCAATCGTTTAGGGCCAGTTTTGAGAGTGATTTGTTCGAATTGTTTGTAAATTCTATGGTTTGCTTAACGATTAGGCTGTGAGAAACATCATCTAATACAACAATCATTTTAGTTCGCTGTTGCCCATAACTTTTTATGATTAAGAGCAAAAAAGCAAATAAAAAAACAGATTTAGTAGAAAATTTCCAGTTTGCAGTCATTAATGATATGAATTTAAGCTGCAATATAGTATAATAATAATTTTTTAGAGAATTTTGAATATTAATTTTAGTTTTAGTTTAAATAAAATTTAGCAAAAAGAAACATAACTTTATTACTTTCAATGTATTATGTTTTAGATTATCAAATATTATAAATGTTACGTGTTGATAAAGTTTTTTAATAAATGTATTTTTATACTTAAATTTTAATACATTGCAATCCCAAATTTATGTAGAATGATTAAAAAACTACTTTTATTGCTATTATTTTGCAATACAGGATTTTCGCAAGTTGTGATCAATGAAATAGACCCGGATACTAATAGTACAGATGTTTTAGAGTTTATAGAGCTAAAATCTGTCACGCCAAATATGCCATTAGATGGTTATGTTTTGGTTTTTTATAATGCAAGTGGTACAAGTCCATACTCAGCAACACTTAGTTATTTTACTATCGATTTAGATGGATATTCGACAGACGTAAATGGTATTATTCACTTTGGAAACCCACAAGTTTCTCCAACTCCTGGATTTCTTGTTCCAGTTGCAACGATTCAAAACGGACCGGATACTGTAGGTCTTTATCTAGGAAATGCTACAGATTTTCCAATAAATACAACAGCACATGCAAGTGGTTTGATAGACGCATTGGCTTATTCTAATAGTGCATCGACACAACCAACGGCATTAATGACAATTTTAGGGTTAGTAACTTGTATTAATGAAAACCTAAATTCTGCGCCTGCTTCACAATCTATTCAAAGAAAAAGTGATGGTACTTATGAAGTAAAAGCACCAACTCCAGGGAGAAATAATGATGGTTCTGGAATTGTATTAACTTATTTGAGATTAACAACTAGTGCCTCTACACTAACAGAAGGGCAATCACTTACAATTACTTTTACATCAACAAGCGTAGTTACAGGAAGTGATTTGGTTATCAATTTTACTTTAAATAATGGCACATTTACGGCTGCTGATTATTCAGGAGTTATTTCGGTAACGATACCAGTTGGCGGAACTACTGGAAGTACAATAATAACAGTTCTGAATGATGGAACGAATGATGGTGACGAAGAAATGAAAATTGTTGTAGGTGCTGTAGATCCTGGTTATAGTTTGTATAACAATAATATGATTATTAGGGTAAATGATGTTAATTTTGTGACTTTGCCTTATGGAACACCAATGAATCCTACACACGGATTATGTCCTAGTACAAGACCATTAGGTTATTATGATTCATTAGAAGGTTTATCGGGAACAGCATTAAAACAAGCCATTCAAGATATTATTGCAAATCCAGCAGTTGTAAGAGCTCAAAATTATGGTGATGTTTTTGAAATGTTGAAAAGTTCCGATTCGAATCCTGAAAATAATAACCAAGTTTGGCTGATGTATGTAGAACGTCCAAGTTCTAAATTAAATCAACAAACAGGTACAAGTGGAGCTGTTGGTTTTTGGAATCGTGAACATATTTATTGTCAATCACGCGGTGGTTTTACCGATGGAACTTCTAATTCAGCTGATGGAATTGATGTTTGGTTACCTACAAACGCAAATGATATTTTAGCAGGACATGCCGATGGGCATCATATTAGAGCAGAAGATAGCCCAGAAAACAGCTTAAGAAGCGAAAGAAATTTTGGTGTAGATTATAACGGTCCAGCTGCAAACCAAGGTAGTTGGCATGGTGATGTTGCTAGAGCAATATTTTATATGGCTGTGCGATATAATGGTCTAAACGTTATTAATGGCAATCCCGCACAAAATCCAGATGGATTTATAGGAGATTTAGCCACTTTATTAACTTGGAATATGACGGATTCATCGGATGATTTCGAGATGAACCACAATAATGTTATATATACTTGGCAACAAAACCGTAATCCATTTGTAGATCACCCGGATTTAGCAGATCATATTTGGGGAACTAAAGTTGGTTTGCCTTGGTCATCTACATTATCAAGTCCAGATTTTAATGAATTACAAGTGTCAATGTATCCAAATCCTGCAAAAGATGTTATTGCAATTTCGGGGTTAAAAAATGAGGCTAAAATCGAAATTTTTTCTATGACTGGTATAAGTGTATATCAGGGAAATTATAAAAACAACGAGAAACTGAGCTTGAATTTAGCTTTAGGAGTATATATGGTTAAGGTTGTTGAGGATAATAAATTAGCAATTAAAAAGTTGATTATTAAATAAAAACAAAGTACATTATAAGAAAGAAGAGCTTTTCATTTTTGTGAAAAGCTCTTCTTTTTTAATATTAAAATTATAAAATTTCATCAATATTTTTCTTAATATTTTCGGCAATTCTTTCTGTAGGTAAATCGTTTTCATCATTACCAAAAGGTTCTTCGATTTCTTCTGCAATTAGTTCTAAACTTGCTAAAACATAAAATATAAATAGCACCACTGGAATAGTATAATAACCTAAAACAAAAACATAACCTAAAGGTAAAGTCATTACATAAAAAAAGATAAATTTTTTAAGAAAGACACTATATGAATATGGTATTGGAGTGTTTTTGATTCTCTCACAAGCGCCACAAATTTCTGTAAAGGATATTATCTCTAAATTGATAAATAAAAGCTGTTCTCCAGTTATTTTTTTCTCATGATACAAATCATTAATCTTTTTGAAAATTAATTTTGCAACTTGATTTGGTTTGTGTTTTTTAGGATCTAAATTAATATTGTATTCATCAAATAATTCTTGACTAACATTTTGATTTTTAAGATGCAAATTCAAAACATTAGCATAATAAGGAATAATTTTTTTAAAGAAGGCTTTATCATCTTTTTCAGTTAAAATAGATGACAATTTTAAAGCAAAATTTCTGCTGTTATTTACTAATGCTCCCCATTGTTTTCTTCCTTCCCACCAGCGATCGTATGCTGTATTTGTTCTAAAAACTAATAATAATGAAATTACAAAACCAAGCATGCTATGCATGATAGTTATGTTTTTAAGATGATGATTTTCTGTTAAATGTAAATAATCCTGAAAAAAATAAACAATAATTCCACTATAGATTGATATTCCGGTAATTAGTGGAAGTAAAATCCTAAAAGTTTCTGCTTTATGAAACCTGAATATAAAGGTAAACCATTCCTTGGGATTATATGAGATCATGGGTGATTACAAGTTAGGATTACATTCAATTCTTGTCATTTCAATTTTTTCTGGAGCGTGGAGAACCATTGGGAATTTTTCAACTTTTACCGAGCTACTGTCCAATCCAAAAGCTTGTTCCTCTGATAAACTCATTTTTTTGAAAAAGAAATAAGTATTCATAACTAGTTTTTCGTGCCAATGCATAAAGCTGTCGTTCGATAAGAATTTTTCAGACAATACAAATTTGAAATCGCCAATAATGTTGTTTTTACTTAATGATTCGTAACGACTAGTAATATCTACCTCCCCTTTAGCAACCATGTCTTTAAGAACTTCCTTAAACATTAAATTTATTTTAGTAGGTTCTCTAAAGCCAAGATTAAAATCGATTCTAAATAAGTCATCTTTTATGATTTCAGTTACTTTATATTCTTTTTTATAAGGTTCATTCGTGATATTTACGTGTACAAACCAATACAAATCGGCTCTTTTTGGACGTTTTTGCAAAATAGAATACATTACTTTTTCTTCAATTTCATCAATACGATTGGCATTAGTCATATAAACTAAATGGGTTGCATATTTAGGTATCGATAAATCGACGCTTAGCTCCGCTAATACCTTTTTATAATGGTCTATTTTTACAATTTTGGTATAGTTTTTACTTATTCGTTTGGCCATAAACCAAATGGACATTATGAATATCAGAACCGCTGCAATAATAATTGTTACATAACCACCATGAGGGAATTTGTCTAAACAAGCAATTAGAAAACTAAATTCGATCACTAAATAGATTAATATTAATGGTAAAATTATGTACAAAGCCACTCTTTTTATAATCATAAAATAAGTAAGTAAAATAGTTGTCATAATCATGCAAAGGACAATGGCAAGACCATAAGCGGCTTCCATATTACTTGCTTTCTTGAAATACAAAACAACTCCGATACAGCCAGCTAATAACAACCAATTAATCGACGGAATATATATTTGGCCTTTTTGATCTGTTGGGTATTTAATTTTAACTTTAGGCCAAAAATTCAAACGCATCGCTTCGTTTATCAATGTAAATGAGCCACTTATTAAAGCTTGCGAAGCGATTACAGCTGCCAAGGTTGCAATTACAATACCATAAGGTTGAAACCAATCGGCCATAATCAAGTAAAACGGATTTGCATTATTTGGATTAATACTTTGCAAAGTAACACCTTGATGTTTTATTAAGTAAGCACCTTGTCCGAAATAGTTTAAAAGCAAAGCTAGTTTAACAAAAATCCAACTGATACGAATATTTTTTCGTCCGCAATGTCCCATATCAGAATACAAAGCTTCTGCACCAGTTGTACAAAGAAAAACAAAGCCTAAAACATAAAATCCTTCAGGATGAACACTTAATAATTGATAGGCATAATAAGGATTTACAGCACAAAGGACATCGGTGTTTTTTGTAATTTGAATTAGTCCCAATACTGCTAACATACCAAACCAAATAAGCATCATTGGAGCAAAAAATTTACCTACTAATTTAGTGCCAAATTGTTGTATTGTAAATAAAAGGACAAGTATTCCAATGACAATCGGAACAGTATTTAAATCGGGATAATATGTTTTTACACCTTCCACAGCCGATGAAACCGAGATGGGTGGCGTAATGATTCCGTCAGCTAAAAGGGCGCTTCCGCCAATAATTGCAGGAATTATGAGCCATTTTACTTTCGTCCGTTTTACTAATGCATAAAGAGCAAAAATCCCTCCTTCACCATTATTGTCTGCCGAAAGAGTAATTAATACATATTTTAATGTGGTTTGTAATGTTAATGTCCAAAATATTGCAGAAATTCCTCCCAGAACAACTTGAGCATCAATAGCATGTTTACCCAATATAGAACTCATTACATATAATGGAGAAGTTCCTATATCTCCAAAAATGATTCCTAATGTTATTAATATTCCGCCTAGTGATAATTTACTGTGAAGATCGTGACCGTGTGAAGTACTCATATTTTATTCTTAAAAAGAATAGCAAAATTAAAATATTTTATCTGATTAGACTCTAATTTTTAATAAAATTATGTACTCTTTTACACAAAAAAATGTAATTTAGAATTTTTAAATTTTATTATGAAAAACATATTTTATATATTATTGATTACTAATATTTTACATTCGTGCACAACAAATAAAAATTTCACACCTAATCCGGAATTCTCTAAAGTTATAATAGATACTTTACTAAGTGAAAAACTAAGCTGTAGGGCTTTAGTAATAGATAATAATAAAGTCTGGTATGCAGCAAATAATGGCAATTATGGTTTTATTTCACTGGATTCTTCAGCAAATTATAGCGGAATTATTGCTAAGGAAAATTATAAAATCGAATTTAGAAGTATTGCACAAACTTCAAAAAATATTTTTATTTTATCAGTAGCTAATCCTGCGCTGTTATATCGTATTTCAAAAAATGATTACAAAGTAAAATTAGTCTATCAAGAAAGTCACGAAAAAGTATTTTATGATTCGATGCAATTTTTTAATGACAATGAAGGAATAGCAATAGGCGATCCAACCGAAAATTGTCCATCGATGATAAAAACAAGTGATGGCGGAGAAACTTGGCAAAAAATCACATGTGACAAACTACCAAAATTAGCAGATGGTGAAGCTTTTTTTGCCGCAAGTAATACCAATTTAATCATCAAAGAAAGTAATGTTTGGATGGTTTCGGGTGGAAAAAAATCGAGAGTTTTTCATTCAGCAGATAAAGGAAATACTTGGGAAACCTTTGAAACGCCAATTGTGCAAGGACAAACAATGACAGGTTCTTTTACCGCCGATTTTTATGATAAAAATATGGGTTTTATTGCTGGTGGAAACTACGAAAAACTGGAACAAAACTTTCAGAATAAAGCCATCACAAATGATGGTGGAAAAACCTGGCAACTTATTGCCGAAAATGAAGGTTTTGGTTACGCTTCGTGTCTTCAATATGTTCCTAATAGTGGTGGGAAATCTATTGTAGTTGTTGGTGCAACAGGTATTTTTTATTCGGGAGATGCAGGTATAAAATGGAATCAATTATCTGCAGATAAAGATTTTTATACCATTAGATTTATAGACAATAAAACCGCGGTTGCCGCAGGAAAAAATAAAATTGTAAGAATAAATTTCAAATAAAAAGAACCGCTAAAAAATAATTTAGCGGTTCTTTAGTATTTTTTTTAATTTCTTGGAGGCGGTCCATTTCTCCTATCATTCAATTTTTTCAAAAGGGTACTTTTAAACTCTTCTTCCGTTTTTTTGAGTAATAATATTTTCTGAGGTGGTATTACGCCTTGTAAATCTTTCACAAACTGACGTTTTTTGTTTTCCATATCAGCATCAATATCTTCGGATTCATTTAACAATTTTAGAGTTGCCGTGTCAGACATTCCTACTGTGTTTTCTGGTTTAAGTTTAAGCATAAGCTTTCTTTTTTGCTTGTGTAAATCCATTTGGCTATCACTAAATTTGTTAAAAATAGGCCAGAATTTTTCAGCTTCCTGAGATGTTAAATCTAGTTTATTAGAAATAAATGCCACACGAAGTGCTTTAACTCGTTCTGCTCTTTTCTCAAAATTTTGACCAAAACTTATGGTACAAACGAATAGAAATATTAGTGTAATTATTTTTTTCATTTTAAGAGTTTTAGTATAAATATTCTTTAGCATAATTTTTTGTGTCTTGATCGTATAAATCCAATGATTCTTCAATTGCAGTAATGTCATCATCAGATAAATTATCAATAATATCTTCAGTACTTATTGTTGTTGCGCAAGCTAAATAATCTTCGGTACTTATATTTTCAGTTTTTATATTATTCAAATACATTGTAGTAAATAAACCAATAACAAACACTGCAGCTACTGACGAAAACCAAAATTTTCTAGTCTTAAAAAGAGAAATTACTTTCACTTCTCTGTCAGGAAGCTGACTTATTATTTTAGCTTCAAACTGCTCAAAATAGTTCTCTGGGATTCGAAATCCGCTGTCTATTTTTGGATCGTTATCTAAATCAAATTGTTTCATGTTATTAAGACTACTATTGTATAAAAAGGTTTAATCAATTTTTAAAAAATCTTCAATTTTTTTCACTGCATGAAAATAGGAAGCTTTCAAACCACCAACCGAAGTTCCTGTAATTTCGGCAATTTGTTCGTATTTTAGTTCCTCAAAATATTTCATTTTAAAAACCAATTGTTGTTTTTCGGGCAAAATTGCAATCGCTTTTTGCAATTTGAGTTGTATTTCATTTCCATCAAAATAAACATCACTTTCCAGCTTATTTATTGCTTTTTGCTGCACTTCCTCGCTCGAAATTCCACTTTTTTTAGCACGTTGTTGCATAAAAGTAATGGCTTCATTAGTCGCGATACGATACATCCAAGAAAAAAGTTTGCTGTCGCCTTTAAAATTCTTCAAATTCTGAAAAACCTTCACAAACACATTTTGCAACACATCATCGGCATCATCATGGCTCAAAACCATATTTCGCACATGATTATACAACGGTTTCTGATACAATTGCAAGAGCTTCCTAAACGCATCATTTTGCGTTTTAGGGTTTAATAATTCAGCGATAAAAGCTTTTTCGTCTTGCAAAAGTAGGTTTGTTTTATTAGTAAGACTAAAGATATCTAAAAAGGTTTAATTTATTTATTTTTTTGAAGCGAAAGTACAGTTTGTATCAGTAAAGGTAATTCCTGCTGTCGTTACAATCTTTTTTCGTGTTCTCGATACTCCTCGCTAAAAAAAGCGAGGAACTCGAACTGACGAAAAAAGGATTACCACTTCCATCAGGGCTAGTTAGCAATCCATTTTACTATTTATAAACTACTAAAAACTTAGTACCTTAGCCGCTCAGAACTTTAGCCACTTAAAAAAATGATTCAAACCGTAATTTTCGACATGGACGGCGTAATTGTCGATACCGAACCCGTTCATCATTATGCCTACAACCAACATTTTACGGAACTAAACATAGAAGTTTCTAACGAAATGTATGCTTCATTTACAGGTAATTCGACTCGTAATGTATTTCAGAAACTAAAAGAAAGTTTCAAATTAGAACATGAAGTCGAAGATTTAATTCTGCGAAAACGGCATTTATTTAACAATGCCTTCGATACTAAACCAGATTTAGAACTCATAGATGGCGTACACAAACTCATTCAGAATTTGCACTCCAATAACATACAATTAATAGTAGCTTCGTCGGCTTCAAAAAGTACAATCAATAGGGTTTTTAATCGATTCGATTTACATCAATATTTTACACATATTGTTTCGGGAGAAGATTTTCCAAAATCGAAACCAGATCCAGCCATTTTTTTGCATGCTGCTTCATTATCTATAGCGCCAAAAGAAAATTGTATTGTTATAGAAGACAGCACAAACGGAATAAAAGCGGCAAAAGCTGCAGGAATTTATTGTATTGGTTATGATAGTGTGAATTCTAAATTGCAAGATTATTCTCTGGCAGATAGAGTAATTAGTCATTTTGATGAAATAAATTTAGATAAATTAAAAATTTAGCGGCTACATATTCCCCTCCTTGGAGGGGTGCCCGAAGGGCGGGGTGGATTTAAACACAAACATCAATAAAACATGACCGCACCAAACGAAAAGCTGATACTAACCTACATAAACAAATTTCCAATAAACAGAAACTTTATTGAAGACCTTCCGTATAATCATAGCTTGGCTTCGAGGGCAAAATCGTTAAGAAAAGCAGGGAATTATCCCGAAGTAGTTTTTTGGCAACAAGTTCACAAAAGAAAATTTTGGAGTATCGATTTTGACCGTCAGAGAATAATTGGAAATTATATTGTAGATTTTTATGTCAAAAATTTAGGATTAATTATCGAAATAGATGGTTCTAGTCATAATGATAAAGAAGAATACGATAATAAAAGAGAACAATATTTAAAATCGTTAGGTCTTAAAGTTTTTAGAACATCAGATTTGAAAGTACTACACGATTTAGGAAATTTAATGACTGATTTAGAACAATTTATAATTCAAGAATATTCATAATTTATCCACCCCGCCCTTTGGGCACCCCTCCAAAGGAGGGGAATTTAACCAACCGCTTCTTTATAAACTCTCAAGCAACGTTCTCTTGCAAATTTGTGTTCTACGATAGGTTCAGGATAGTGGGAAGTTTCTAATTCTGGAATCCATTTTTTGATGTATTTTAAGTCTTTATCGAACTTTTTAATTTGTTCTGTTGGATTAAAAATCCTGAAATAAGGTGCTGCATCTACACCAGAACCAGCTGCCCATTGCCAGTTGCCTACATTACTTGATTGCTCGTAATCTAAAAGTTTTGTAGCAAAGTAAGTTTCTCCCCAACGCCAATCGATTAGTAAATGTTTGCATAAAAAACTTGCCACAATCATTCTCACTCTATTGTGCATGTGTCCAGTGGCATTAAGCTCTCTCATTCCTGCATCTACAAAAGGATAACCTGTTTTTCCCTCACACCATTTTTGAAATAAATCCTCATTATTTTCCCAAATAATAGCATCATATTTTTCTCTAAAACTTTTGTTTATAGTATGTGGAAAATGCCACAATATTTGCATAAAAAATTCTCTCCAAATGAGTTCTTTAAAAAAAGTTTCATTTTTACTTTTTATAGCTTCTTTCATCATTTTTCTGATAGAAACGGCTCCAAAACGAAGATATATCCCTAAAAAAGAAGTTTTATTTAGTGATGGAAAATTTCTTGTAGCTTCATAATTGTCTATCAGATTTTCTGAAATATCATAAGGCGTAATGGTTATTTTTGAAGTCTCAAATCCTATCGCTTTTAAACTCAAAAAAGGGTAGGAGTGAACAAAAATTTCATCTAAATAGTCTTCAGAATTGTAATTTTTTAGCGTTGTTTGCTTAAATTTTTCTTTCCATTTGTTAGAATAAGGTGTATAAACAACGTAAGGTTTTCCGTCGTCTTTTGTGACTTCGCTTTTTTCGAAAATGACTTGATCTTTGCTGGTTAGAAATTCGATATTGTGGCTCACAAAAAGCTGATTCAGTTCTTTATCTCGTTTGCGAGCATAAGGTTCGTAATCATGGTTTGTGTAAATTGTTTTTACTTTATTTTCAGTAATTAGTTTTTCGAAAATTTCTGATGGTTTTCCGTGAAAAATAGCTAACGATTTTCCTTTTTCTTGCAATTGTAACTGTATTTTAGATAATAACTCGTGAATAAAAGTAATACGAGCATCATCTTTGGGTAATTGAGAAAGTATGTTATCATCAAAAATGAAAATAGGCAAAACATTTTCATCACTATTTAAAGCATGAAAAAATCCTACATTATCATCTAATCGCAAATCACGGCGGAACCAAAATATGTTCATTTGTAAAGTTTTGTTGTAAAAAAACGTAAAGTTACAATTTAGCCCCGATTAAAGCTTGTATACTTTTGGCTCATTTTTCTTGAGCCAAAAGATACTGCGAAAAGCGGGATTATGGTTGTAAGGGAACGAAATCTTGTGCTCCTAAAGATTTTAATTGTTGACTAAAAGGGTTGACATTCCGCCATCGACATGGAAAATTTGACCAGAAATCCAACTACTTTTATCACTAATTAGGAAGCTTGTCATTTGTGCAATATCATCGACCGTTCCGAAACGTTTTAGCGGATGACGCAATGCAGACGCTACTTTTTTCTCATCATTATTTAAAAATTTACCTGCTAATGGTGTATCTGTTAATGATGGTGCAATGACGTTTACCCTAATTTTTGGTGCGTACTCGGCAGCAAGTGCTTTTGCAAAACCTTCGATGGCTCCTTTTGCAGCAGCAACACTAGTATGAAATGGCATTCCCATACTTGCCGCAACACTACTAAACAAGACAATACTCGATTGTTGTGAAGCAGTTAGATTGGGTAAAACAGATTGAATTACTCTGACAGCTCCAATAAAATTAATTTGCAAATCGTTTTCGAAAGCTTCTATTTTTAGAGCTTTGAATGGTCGCAGGTTGATGCTTCCGGGACAATATATTAAGCCGTCGATAACATCGGGTAATTTTGTGGTGTCTAAAGTGTCAGTAATGACATCGAAAGGAATGTGAGTGACATTCAAATTTGTTAAACCTTCGTTTGTTCTAGAAGCCACAAAAACATTGTTTTCTGTCTGTAATTGGTTTGCAATAGCCAAACCAATTCCGTAGGAACCTCCTATTAGTAATATGTTTTTCATGGTTATTGTGCTTTAAATTCGCCAAAAAGTTCAATTAATTTTTTTTCTCGGTATTCGAATATTTCTTTCAATTTTGGTTTTACTAAAAAAGGATGAACTAGTTGACCTAATATTCCCATGGGAATTTTATAATCTATAATATCTTCCATTTCTACACCACCAGGAATTTCTCTTAAAAAATGTTTGTGATGCCAAAGTGAGTATGGACCAAAACGTTGTTCGTCGACAAAATATTTTTTATCTTCAACATGTGTGATTTCAGTTACCCATTTGGTTTTTATTCCTAAAACGGGTGTAACAATATATTGAATTATTTGTCCAGCAAACATGGGTTTATCTGCCCCAGATTTTATTATAAATCCCATATAATCGGGTGTTATCGCTTTTAGATTTTTGGGGTCAGAAAGAAAATCCCAAGCTTGTTGTAAAGTTATTGGTAAATTTTGTTTTGAATGTAAAGTATAAATTTTCATTGTTGAATTTAATTTTGTGTAAATATATAAAATGTTTAA
Source organism: Flavobacterium sp. (assembly GCF_043756175.1). Taxonomy (GTDB): domain Bacteria; phylum Bacteroidota; class Bacteroidia; order Flavobacteriales; family Flavobacteriaceae; genus Flavobacterium. The sequence continues at coordinate 1,133 of NZ_JAYURN010000028.1, read as the reverse complement.
CGTTATTACAATAAAGTTAAACAAAATATTTTTACTTTATCTTTTCTTTAACAATTGATTTGAATTTGAAACTTTATCTTTGGGAAAATAAAATTATATAAAATGTATAAAATAATTGTTGCCTTAGCCCTTATTATTGCTTCTTATACTATTGAAGCTCAAGTAAAAATGCCACAAGCGAGTCCAAAATCGACGCTAATACAAACAGTTGGTTTGACAGATATTGATATTGAATACCACCGACCAAGTGCAAAAGGAAGAATTGTTTTTGGGAATTTAGTTCCTTTTGATAAAGTTTGGAGAACTGGTGCTAACGAAAATACTACAATAACTTTTACAGATGATGTTGTAATAAATGGATCATCTTTAAAACAAGGAAAATACGCTATTTATACGATTCCGAAACCTGATAACTGGGAAGTTATTTTTTATTCAGATACTAATAATTGGGGAAATCCAGAAGTTTGGGATGAAGCAAAAGTGGTGTTAAAAGTAAATGCAAAACCAGAGATTCTAGACAGAAACATCGAAACATTTACAATTGGAATAAATAATACTGATATTAATTTTGCTAATCTTGAATTTTCTTGGGAAAAAACAATTGTTGCTGTTAAAATTGAAGTTCCTACTCAAAAAGCAACTATGGCAAGCATAGATAAGACACTTGCAGGACCTACGGCTGGAGATTATTACTCATCGGCACAATACTTTTTTCAATCAAACGGAGATTTGAATAAAGCATTGAGTTATGTGAATAAAGCTTACGAATTGAGCCAGAAAAAACCATATTGGTACACTCGTTTGAAATCTCAAATACAAGCTAAACTAGGGGATAAAAAAGGTGCGATTGAAACTGCAAAAATTTCTTTGGCAGCAGCACAAGCAGCAAAAAATGAAGATTATGTAAAAATGAATCAAGATAGTATTACAGATTGGTCTATGAAGTAAAAAATTAAAAATAGATTATAAAAAAAATACAGCTTTATTAATAAAATGAAGCTGCTTTTTTTAGCTTATATAATTCCAAATATTTTTCTTCTTAGAGATTTCTATAAATACTTTTCGCAAAGTTTGATGTTCTGGTTTTTCCATAGGAGCATCGTCTTTTAATAGTTTCAGTGCATAATTTCGAG
>NZ_JAYURN010000027.1:0-19387 GCF_043756175.1 Flavobacterium sp. | reverse complement strand
GCGACGATTATTACAACTCAGAGCAAAATATGAATGCCATATATTTGCCAAAATACAATAAAGAAAAACCATTATATATTGGCTTCTTTAACACTGGCGCATACCAAGAAACAATAGGCGGTTACGGCGGTTTACACCACTGTTTAATACCGCAACCCAAACATATTTTGATAGATAGAGATGAAAACGGTATCATTGCAACAGAAATTTTTTCTGAACAACAAAAAGCCGAAGACGTACTAAAAATATTAGGTTACAAATAGCAAAACCCATTCGATTAAATACATAACTGAATCTACACCCGAGCGATAGCGAACGGATGAAATAAATATACAAGAAAATGAAAGGACCAATAAGTCAGTTTATCGAAAAACACTACTTGCACTTCAATGCAGCCGCATTAGTCGATGCTGCAAAAGGATACGAAGAACATTTACTAGACAATGGTAAAATGATGATTACACTTGCTGGAGCAATGAGTACTGCCGAACTAGGTAAATCATTGGCAGAAATGATTCGCCAAGACAAAGTACACATTATTTCTTGTACAGGTGCCAATCTTGAAGAAGATATTATGAATCTTGTAGCTCATAATTCGTACAAAAGAATTCCTAATTATAGAGATTTAACGCCAACAGAAGAAAGAGATTTACTAGACAATCACTTCAATAGAGTTACAGATACTTGCATTCCAGAAGAAGAAGCATTTCGTCGTTTACAGGCTCATTTATTTCATATTTGGAATAAAGCAGAACAAGCTGGCGAGAGATATTTTCCGCATGAATTTATGTACCAAATGATAAATTCTGGAGTTCTAGAGCAATATTACGAAATAGACCCTAAAGATTCTTGGATGGTTGCTGCGGCAGAAAAAAACCTGCCAATTGTTGTTCCAGGTTGGGAAGACAGTACTATGGGAAATATATTCTCTTCTTACTGTATCAAAGGTGAATTTACCGCTACTACTATGAAAAGTGGTATCGAATATATGATGTGGTTGGCAAAATGGTATCCTGAAAACTGCGAAGGAAAAGGAATAGGTTTCTTTCAAGTTGGTGGTGGTATTGCAGGAGATTTCCCAATTTGTGTGGTGCCAATGTTGTACCAAGATATGGAAATGCATGACATTCCTTTTTGGAGTTATTTTTGCCAGGTTTCAGACTCAACAACCAGTTACGGTTCATATTCTGGAGCGGTACCAAACGAAAAAATTACTTGGGGAAAATTAGATATTGATACACCAAAATTTATCGTCGAATCTGATGCTACAATTGTAGTTCCTCTTATATTTGCTTACATTTTAGATTTATAATATATATTTATGAAAAGAGTTATTGTTGATTATTCTAAGCTTACAGGAGAAATTTTAAACTTATTAGTCGAAAAATTTCCCGACGGATATGATGATTCGAATATAGTACGTTTTAAAAATGCTAAAAACGAAACTATCGAAGCAGTCGAAGTACGAACTGTTGATACTATTTTTCTAGTAAAAATAAGTACCAAACTTTCTGAAAGAATTATAAATTTTGATGAAGATGATGAATTAGCAGATGTAGAAGACGATTCTATTGATGCACTAAAAGAACTCGAAATTGATGATGATGCCGATGATGATGATGACATAGAAAAAGCTGACACAAATGATGGTGATGATTCGGACGACGACGATGACGACGATAAAGATGAACCAATAGATGATGATTCTGACGAAGATGATGAAGACTAAATAGCAAAAAGGAACTCAAATTGAGTTCCTTTTTTATACTTTAATATTTATTGAGAGTTAAGACTAAAACCCTAAATCTCGTTCTATTTCTTCCATTTCAATAATATCATGGGCTTCAAGAACTGAGGGAACAACTATAATCTTTTTTGTATTTGCATTAAAATCAAATTCTGAAACAACAATTACAAATGATTTTTTCTCTTTTTTATGTTTTTTATAAAAATCTGAAAACAATAAAATATCTTTGACAATCAAACTTTTATAAGATGATAAATCAATAATCAAATTATGTTTGCTAAAACTTGTATCATGATCTAATTTTAATAAAAACGAGGTCAAATCGCCTTGAGTATCTTTTATAATAATCGTATGTCCTTTTTCTTCTACTTTCATATGCAGATAATATTTGTTTTTTTATTGGAATATGGTATATTTATGAGGACATCTTCATTTGAGTTCGTGATTTTGGTATCATAAATATTTTATATTACAAATTTACTTAATTTTTGAAGCCAATAAATAAATTACCGACATTCTTATGGCAACTCCGTTTTCAACTTGGTTTAATATTACCGATTGTTTCGAATCTGCAACATCGGTCGTAATTTCTACACCACGATTTATAGGGCCCGGATGCATGATTACAATTTCTTTATTTAAAGAATCTAACAATGTTTTATCCAAACCATATTGCATAGCGTACTCCCTTGTTGAAGGAAAATAACTAATATCCAATCGTTCGTTTTGCACTCGTAACATATTGGCAACATCGCACCATTCTAATGCTTTGCGTAGGTTTGGTTCTACTTTTACACCTAATGCTTCAATATATTTTGGTATTAATGTATTAGGACCGCAAACTCGAACTTCTGCACCTAATTTTTGCAAAGAATATATATTTGAAAGTGCTACTCGTGAATGTAAAATATCTCCCACGATCACCACTTTTTTTCCTGCAACATCACCTAGTTTTTCACGAATAGTATAAGCATCTAGCAAAGCTTGTGTTGGATGTTCGTGTGCACCATCTCCAGCATTTACAATACTTGCTTTTACATTTTTAGATAAAAAAACTGCTGCTCCCGGAGATGCATGTCGCATAACCACCATATCAACTTTCATAGAAAGAATATTGTTTACGGTGTCTACCAATGTTTCTCCTTTGGTTACCGATGAGCTTGAGGCTGCAAAATTTATCACATCTGCCGAAAGGCGTTTCTGTGCAAGTTCGAATGATAATTTTGTTCTGGTACTATTTTCAAAAAATATATTGGCAATTGTTATATCTCGAAGTGAAGGAACTTTTTTTATGGGACGATTAATAACTTCTTTAAAATGATCGGCGGTTTCAAAAATGAGATTTATATCGTCTTCATTAATGTATTTTATTCCTAATAAATGATTTACGCTTAGTTCCTTCATCTTATTTTGTAATTAATTCTACCGAATCTTCCCCAACTGTTTCTGACCAATTTACCACTACTTTTTCATTATTTATAGCATCAACTTGACGGCCACGATAATCTGGTTGTATAGGCAAATGACGACTAAAACGTCTGTCTATTAATACCAATAATTCTACTTCACTAGGCCTTCCGAAGGATTGTATGGCAGATAGTGCCGCATTAATACTTCGTCCTGTATATAAAACATCATCTATAAAAATTACTTTTTTGTTTTCGACAAGGAAATCTATTTGGGTTTTATTTGCTTCGAGTGTTTCTCCACGACGAAAGTCATCTCTAAAAAAAGTAATGTCAAGAAATCCCAAAGCAATATTTTTTATTTGGTATTCTTCTTGCAAAATTTGTTTTAATCGATTGGCAAGTTGCGTTCCTCTAGGCTGAATTCCTATCAAAATTGTATTCGAAAAATCGAGGTGATTTTCTATTAACTGACAGGCCAAACGATGAAGTATGATAGAGACTTCTTTGTGATTGAGCAAAATTTTTTGACTCATAATAGTTTGTGTGTTTGGAATACAAAAATAAGTTTTTTTTTGGATTAAAAAAACAATTAAACTCAGAGATAAATCTTCAAAATATTAACGAATAAGTTTCGCTAGTTTTTCTGTCAAATTTTTTCTTGAATATTCTTGTAACCCAACTGGTGAAACCGTAAGTTTTTGTGTTAAATACAATTCGAAATAAGACAAAATTTGTTTTTTTAATTTCTCTTTTTCGTCATAAGTAAAGAAAACGCCTGTATTTGTATTTGTGATAATTTCGGCAAAGTCAGAACCTTTAGGACCAATGGCAATTATAGGTCTTTCGGAAACCATATATTCAAATAATTTACCTGGAATAATACTTTTAGTTTCTGGAGAATCAATTTCTATTAATAATAAAATTTGAGATTTTTTTTGATGTTCAACCGCTTCTTTGTGTGATACATAACCGAGATTATTCAAATAGTAATTTAAATTAAAACCATCAATTGTATCTAAAATTTCTTGGCTTACTTTCCCAATTAACTTTAATTGAAAAAGAGTCGCGAATTTTTCATTTTCAGTAACTAATTCACTCAAAGATTCCCATAAAATCATAGGATTTCTGTCTGATAAAAAAGAGCCAATATGTGCTAATGTAAATTTCTCATCTAAAACTTGTTTTGATATATTTTCTACATCATAACCATTTGTAATTACTTCGATTTGTTTGTTTGTAATGGCATGAAACTCGGTTTTTGTTGTTTTACTGGTTACAATAATAGTATCGGCAGTATTTAAAACTTTACGTTCTAAATCTTTATGCTTTTTTTCGGCAAAAGAAGATAGTTTTAAAGCCGAATGATACCCAATTGTTGTCCATGGATCACGAAAATCGGCAAACCATTTTACATCCAAACTTTGCTTCAATTTTAATCCAATGAGATGTAAACTATGCGGAGGACCTGAAGTGATTATGGTATCGATTTTATTTTCTGAAATATATTTTTCTAAGTATTTTACCGATGGTTTTACCCACAAAATTCTTGCATCGGGAATAAATAAATTACCACGAACTGATAGCAATAATTTTTGAATAAAATTTTGTTTTTTCTGATTTGGAATAATACCAGAACTAATACCTTTTGTACTTTTTTTTGAAAAAATAGAAGCCAATTGGTAAGGTTCGATAATCTTGCTTTTTAGAATAATGGCTTGCTTTGAAACTTCATCTACTAAACCTTCATCTACAATTGGATAAGTCGGATTTTCTGGAATATAAACAATCGGTTGAATGTTATAATCGGGTAAATATTTTACAAACTTAAGCCAACGCTGCACTCCTGGACCGCCAGCTGGTGGCCAATAATAAGTTATGATAAGGACTTTTTTCATAACGCTTTGGCAATTATTAGTCCTGCCCAAGTAGCCATTAACCCTAAAAAAACACTCAAACTGATATATAAAAAAGCAATTAGTATTTGATTACTTTGCAACAGCTGTACATTTTCGTTAGAAAAAGCTGAAAACGTAGTATAACCACCGCAAAGTCCTGTGATTAAGAAAAATTTTAAATCGGGAGAAACGGTATTTTGTTTTTCTAAATAACCAAAAAATAATCCAATAAGCAAACAGCCAGTAATGTTGGTTACAAAAGTGGCATATGGAAAAGTAGCTTGTACATATTTATTCATAACGACGGTAGTTAAGTAGCGTAAAACACTACCCAAACCGCCACCAAGTGCTATATATAATATGGTTTTCAATTAAACTTTTTTACGTTTGGTTTCATAATAAATTCCGCCACCTAATAACAGTAAAATCCCAATAAAGCTAATTAATGAAATCATACTTCCGGTTTTTACAACTTGTGGTTCAAACTTAAATTCGATAGTGTGTTTTCCTGCAGGAATTCTCAATCCTCGTAAAGCGTAATCCACTCTTTCATGATAGGTTATTTTTCCATCTATATAAGCATTCCAACCGTTTTTATAATACATTTCAGAGAAAACAGCATAACCATTATTAGTGTTATTTGAAACGTATTTTAAATCGTTTGGTTCGTAACTAGTTAGTTTTATTGTTGCATCTTCGGTTTTATAAATTTCATCTTTAACCAAGCTTAGTTTGTTAAAATTAAATGCGTCCTCCGAAGTTTTATTTCTAATTGCAACATTTTTTGTTTCTAGTTTATCCAAAGCTTTCATTTCTGCATCAGCAGAATTAACAAATTTCACTTCTTTTACAAACCAAGCATTTCCGTTAGCTTGTGTATTATGAATCGCTATTTTCTCTCCTTTTTCATTGGTTTGAATTAAATACTTAACATTTAGCATATTCACTACTTCCATGTTATTCTTAGCAATTTGATAATCGAATAAATCTTGCATTCTTTTAGGCTTTACTGCACTATAACCTCCGATTGATTTATGAAAATAAGAAGCTCTTGGATCGCTCATCACATTTTGAGAAACTTCAAAAACACGATAATATGATTTATCTTTTAATATACTTGCGTCTAATTCAGTTTCTTGAATTGGTTGTTCTACTTCCTGTTTAGAAACAAAACTCGAATTGTTTAGATAATTTTTATCAATAAAAAACAAATCTGAAATCATTATAATCCCAACAATTATGACTGCAACTTTATGAGAAATCGTATTTTTAATTGAAAACCATAATACACCAAAAGCCATTAGGATTAGAAAAGAAGAACGCAACAAATCGGCAGAAAACATGGTTTTTCTGTCAAGTTTTAAAGCATCAATAAATTCTGGCCCATAAGATTCCGCTAAATAACGATCACTTCCTCCTGCAAAACTAAAACTTCCTTTAAAAACAAATAACAAAGCTAAAATTCCGATACTTACTGAAGCTGATTTCCATAAGTTTGTCCATTTTTCTTTGTCTTCCAACTTAAAAAATGATTGTAATCCCATAATAGCAAGTACAGGCATACAAATTTCGAGTATGACTTGTATCGACGAAACAGCTCTAAATTTATCATACATGGGTACAAAATTGATAAAGAAATCTGTTAATAATGAAAAATTCTTCCCCCAAGAAAGCAGTAATGTTACAATAGCTCCAACCAGAAAAACATATTTTATTTTTCGTTTATCGCAAAAAAGAGCAATAACTGCTAAGAAAAAAACTACGGCACCAATATATGCAGGAGCGGCTACAATGGGTTGATCTCCCCAATATGTTGGTAGCCCTTTTACGATTTCTTTTGCTTGATCTTCAGGTACATTCTGTGCAATTACATATTCGTACATTGCAGAATTGGTTCCTAAATTTTCATTATTTGAACCTCCAAAAATTCTTGGAGAAATCAAATTGAAACTCTCGACTATACCATAACTATATTCAGTAATATAATCATAAGTCATACCTCCAAAATTGGTGTTTTTAGTACCATCTGGATTGTAAGTTAATTGACTTTTTCCACGTGTACTTTCTTTAGCATATTCGGAAGTAGCCATTAAGCTAGTTGCATTTGTACCTACAGCAAATAATCCTGCTATAGCAAAAGTTGCGAAACTGTACAGAAGAGGTTTAAATTCTTTGTATTTAATTGCTTTGTACACAAAGTAAACCAATACAATTAATAAAAATATCAGAAGGTAATAAGTCATTTGTGGGTGATTTGCATTAATTTCTAATGCTGCTGCAAACAGTGTAAGCAAACCTCCAAGTATATATTTTCTTTGTTGCAAAACCAATAAAACACCTGCAATAACCAAAGGCATGTAAGCAATAGCATGGGCTTTTGCATTATGACCTACACCAAGAATAATGATTAAATAAGTAGAAAAACCAAAGGCTAAAGCTCCAAAAAAAGCTTTGAGTGGATTTACTTTCAGTACTAAAAGTAAAATATAAAATCCGAAGAAATACAGAAACATATAATCCGCAGGACGAGGTAAAAAGCGAATTAATTCATCTATTTTTTTGATATAATTATGAGGATATTTTGCCCCAAGTTGATAGGTTGGCATACCACCAAAAGCAGAATTTGTCCAATATGGTTCAGTATTATTTTCGGCTCTAAAATCATTTTGCTCTTTTGCCATAGCCGTATATTGTACTATGTCTGACTGAAGGATTTGTTTACCTTGTAAAATTGGATAAAAATAAATAACAGAAACTAATACAAAAGCAAAAATAGCCAATGCATGCGGATAAAATCGTTGTAACTTGTTCATAAAATAATGAGGTTGAATCAAAATAATGCGTGAAGATAGGGAAATTTTAGATTTTAGATATTAGATATTAGATTTTTATCTTGCTGTTTAATATTCTTAATCTGAAATCTGACTTCTACTCTACTTCCTCGTAATCTATATATTCACCCACTTGTTTAGTAGGTTTCGGATTCTCTTTTTTAGGAATTTGAGAATCTTGATTATTTTGCTGATTAAAAGGGTCTTGATTTTGATGTTTATCAAAATTATCTTGTACTTTATTAACAGCTTTTTGCAAAAGTATTGGCAAAAAGATGCGTGCTAAAAATTTGATCACGTAATAAAACCCAATCATATATATTATTGTTTTAAAAAAACCATTAATAGAGGCCTCTTCCATTGTCTATTTTTTTCAAAATTAATAAAACTAAATTTTTAAAACTAAATTTTGATTCTTAAAATAATGATAAAATTACTACATTTGATTTCTTGAAAATATATTTTTTATGAAATTACTCAAATCGATAGTCATAACGGGAGTTTTATTAACTTCAATTGCAAATTATGGTCAATTTACCGATCAAATAAACTCCAATAGATCAGGGAAATCTATGGGTGCATTTGCTGTTGGAAAAAAAGTATATCAGGTAGAAAGCGGATTATATTATATTAATGAATCTCATGATGTGAGAAATTATGATGCTCGTGGATTTGGTTTAGAATTTGATGCTCGGGGCGGATTTATAAAAGAACAATTGGAATTTATTTTAGAAGCTCAATTTCAATTAGATAAATATTCTGTAGCAGATTCTATAAACACAAGTAGAAGCGGTTTAAAACAAACAACTTTTGGGGCAAAATATTTGTTTTATGATCCATTCAAAAAAGGACCAGCAAAACCAAACATATACAGTTGGAAAGCAAATCACAGAATGAGTTGGAAACAGTTTATCCCAGCGATATCAGGATATGTAGGCGTAAATTATGTAATGAAAAATGATTATTCTATTCCCGACGAATCGGTAATAAGTCCTAAAGTTATGCTTATTACGCAACATCATTTTGGTATGAAATGGGTTTTAGTTAGTAATATAATTGCAGATAAGATAACGTCTAACAATTCAAGTTTTGGTTCTATATTTACTTTAACGAGAGGAATTAACGAAAAATGGTCTGCTTTTATCGAAAATAAAGCAGTAAAAGGCAATTATTATTCTGACGGAATTTTTACAATAGGCGCCACACATTTACTAAAAAACAACATTCAAGTTGATGCTTCTATTAGTAAAAACATCAAATCGACACCTTCTTTATTATACGGAGGTATTGGTTTTTCTTGGCGTTTCGACAAAAAACACAAAGACATCCAAATTAAAGACGGAAAAGAAGTAAAAGAGAAGAAAGAAGACAAGGATAAAAAATCTAAAGGCTCTAAAACGCAAGAAGAATTAGATAAAGAAAAGGCCAAAGCTGAAAAAAAAGCTAGAAAAAATAGACCCGACGGAGAAGAAGAACCAGCTCCTGAAACAAAGAAAAAACGTTTAGACGATCTCGAAGAAGAAACTCCAACTCCAACTCCGTAATGATTACTATAAAAGAAGCAAAAAACAAAAGTGAACTTACAAAATACATCAAGTTCCCTTTTTCGTTATATAAAAATAATAAATACTGGGTTCCTCCAATTATTGCTGATGAACTTGAAACTTTCGACAAAGTCAAAAATCCTGCTTTCGAAAACGCAGAAGCATATTTTTATTTAGCTTATCGCGATAATAAAATCGTTGGAAGAATTGCCGCAATCATAAATTGGAGCGAAGTAAATGACCAACAAAAAAGCAAAGTACGTTTTGGTTGGTTTGATGTTATTGATGATATTGAAGTCACCAAAGCATTACTCGAAAAAGTACAAGAATTAGGAAAAAAAAACAATCTCGATCATATAGAAGGACCAATGGGATTTTCTAATCTGGACAAAGTAGGTGTGCTTACTGAAGGATTTGAAGAAATTGGAACCATGATTACTTGGTACAATTTCCCTTATTATGCGACGCATTTTGAGCAACTGGGCTTTGTTGTCGAAAAAGAATATTTAGAGAATAAATTTCCTTTTGCAAACGTAAAATTAGAATTTTTCGACAAAGCGCAGGAACTCATAAAAAGAAGATACCAGCTAAAAGCATTAAATTTTAAAAAAACTAAAGACGTTTTACCTTATGTAGATAAAATGTTCGATTTGTTTAATGCATCTTATGCAAACTTGTCTTCATTTGTTGCCATTTCAGATGTTCAAAAAGAGTATTTCAAGAAAAAATACATTTCGTTTATCAATCCAGAATATATCAAATTTGTAGAAGACAAGGACCAAAATCTGGTTGCTTTTGCCATTGTTATGCCAAGTTTTTCGAGAGCTTTACAAAAAGCCAAAGGCAAACTTTTCCCTTTTGGATTGTTCCATTTATTAAATGCTAGAAAAAATAGCAAAGACGTTACTTTTTATCTAATTGGTGTTCATCCCGAATATCAAAACAAAGGTGTTCATGCTATTATTTTCAAAGAAATGCACACAACTTTTACCGAAAAAGGAATTCAAAATTGTATCAGAACACCTGAATTAGCAGACAATCATGCTATACATTTACTTTGGAAAAATTTTGACCCTAAGATTATTTGCAGAAGAAAAACTTTTAAAATTCAGATAGCGGATTTCAATTAAAAACAATTTAGCTTTAAAAATACTGTAATATTTATTGAAGATTTTGTCATTCCGAGGAACGAGGAATCTCATCAAGTTATTTAGATTATGAGATTCCTCGTTCCTCGGAATGACAAACTGTGCGTTTATTATTAAAGTTAAAGCAAAACTAAAATGGTATAAAGCAAAAAAAATTCCATTCATAAGAATGGAATTTTTTTATATAAATCTAAAATTGATTAAGAAACATCAACCGTAGTTCTATCTGCAATTTCTTTATATGTTCCGTTTACTAATTTCTCACGAATTGCTTCAAAAGCAGTCAATGTTTCATCAATATCTGCAATTGTGTGCGATGCTGTAGGAATCATTCTTAACAAAATCATACCTTTAGGAATCACTGGATAAACCACTATCGAAAGAAAAATACCGTAGTTTTCTCTCAAATCATTAACCATAATCATTGCTTCTGGAATAGAACCTTCAAGGTAAACTGGTGTAATACATGTATTTGTATCGCCAATATTAAATCCTTTTTCTCTCAATCCGTTTTGTAACGCATTAACATTTACCCAAAGTTTGTCTTTTATTTCAGACGAATTACGCAACAACTCCAAACGTTTCAACGAACCAATAGTTTGAATCATTGGTAACGCTTTGGCAAACATTTGAGAACGTAAATTATATTTTAAGTAATCGATAATATCTTTATCGGCAGCTATAAAAGCACCAATATTTGCCATCGATTTTGCAAAAGTAGAAAAATAAACGTCAATTTCGTCCTGAACTCCTTGCTCCTCACCTGCTCCAGCACCAGTTTTTCCAAGTGTACCAAAACCGTGTGCATCATCAACTAGCAAACGGAAATTGTATCTTTTTTTCATTTCTACAATTTCTTTCAACTTTCCTTGTTGCCCACGCATTCCGAAAACACCTTCGGTAATAAATAAAATTCCACCACCCGTTTCTGTAGCTAATTTTGTAGCGCGTTGCAGGTTTTTCTCCATGCTCTCAACATCGTTATGACGGTACGTAAAACGTTTTCCCATATGCAAACGAACACCATCTATAATACAAGCATGCGCATCGACATCATATACAATAACATCATTTTTAGTTACTAAAGCATCTATCGTAGATAAAATTCCTTGGTAACCAAAATTCAGTAAATAAGCCGATTCTTTCATTACAAAAGCAGCCAATTCTTCTTCTAATTGTTCGTGATACTTAGTATGACCACTCATCATACGAGCACCCATAGGGTAAGCCGCACCATATTGAGCAGCAGCTTCAGTATCTGCTTTACGAACTTCCGGGTGATTTGCAAGACCCAAATAGTCATTCAAACTCCAGTTTAATATATTTTTTCCTTGAAATTGCATTCTTGGACCCAATTCGCCTTCCAATTTTGGAAACACAAAATATCCTTCTGCCTGCGAAGCCCATTTTCCTAATGGTCCTTTATTGTTCTGAATTCTTTCGAATAAATCTTTTACCATAATATTAAAATCTAAATTTTAAATCCCATTCCGATAACTTCGAAATTGGTTGCGAAATTAATTATTTAATCTCTCTTATCATAATTTTTTTTTAGGAGCTATTTCCTGCTGTTCACTATATCTTTTGTCTCGTTCCAAAAAACGAGACAAAAGGATGCCGTTTCCATCAGGGCTAAAAATACGTTTTCATAATAAACATTGTTTTTACATTTAGTCTTAAACCTCGATTTCATGAAGCCACTGTTATGGGCTGGTTAAATTATTTTTTCTTTTTGTTACTTGAATAACCAATCCATAATGCTATAAATGGTCCAATCGATATTAGTAAAGGTATTATCGGCAGTTTTTTTTCAAAATAGATTAAGTAAGGAATCATAAAAATAAACCCAACTGTAACAATTATTAGAAATGGAAAAATAAATTTACTGTCAAAGAAAGTATTACTTCTTATTAAATCGGTCTGATTTTCAGTTTTATATACTTGTAATACTTTTTCAAAGTCCTGAGCAAAGACTGTAAACTGAAATGTTTCACAATATCTATTATTTGATGAGATATTGAATTTTCTGCCATCTTTTAATTTAAGATGAAAAACTGTGCCTTCAAAATGTTGAATAAGATAACTTTCAATATCTCTATAATTGATAATGGTTTCAACGTTGTCTAAATTAAATTCTGTGTAGTTCTCAAAGATTTTTGCAGAACCTACTTTTTTTATTTTCTTACGATTAAACAGATAAATGCTTATGGGAATTATCACTGATAACAAACCACCAACAACTATGAAATCTTTATTTTTGCTTAAAATACTAGTAATGAACAGAACAATAAAAACTAGCAATAATTTAATGACTAATTTTTGTGTGTATTTCTGATTAAAAAACTCAAACTTGTATTCTTTCACGTTCATTGTTAATTCAGTTTTTCAATAATTTTCTCATAACTCGTTAATTTATCTTCAATCTAAAATTATATCCCCAAAAAGTTACTTGGCGTAATCACTAACAATTCATTTTTAATGACTTCAGAAACATCTAAAGTTGCAATAAAATCATGAATCGCTTTTTTATCGATAGTTGTATTGGTTCTCGTTAGTCCTTTCAAAGCTTCATACGGGTTTGGATAACCTTCGCGACGCAAAATAGTTTGAATAGCTTCTGCCACAACGGCCCAATTTTTCTCTAAATCTTCGTGAAATTTTGGTTCGTTTAGCAACAATTTATTCAACCCTTTTAGCGTTGCTTCAAAAGCAATTAAAGTATGTCCCATTGGTACACCAACATTTCTTAAAACCGTACTATCAGTCAAATCTCGTTGCAATCTAGACAAAGGTAATTTTGCCGAAAGGTGCTCGAAAATCGCATTGGCAATTCCTAAATTCCCTTCCGAATTTTCAAAATCAATTGGGTTTACTTTGTGTGGCATCGCCGACGATCCAATTTCGCCTGCTTTTATTTTTTGCTTGAAATATTCCATCGAAACATAGGTCCAAATATCTCTATCTAAATCGATTATAATGGTATTTATTCTTTTTAAAGCATCGAAAAAAGCAGCAAAATGATCGTAATGTTCTATTTGTGTTGTCGGAAAAGAATGATGTAAACCAAGTGTATCTTCTACAAAATTGCTTCCAAATTTTCTCCAATCTGTATTTGGATACGCCACATGATGTGCGTTGTAATTTCCTGTAGCGCCACCAAATTTAGCTGCAAAAGGAATGTTAAACAACAAACGCATTTGCTCTTCTAATCGTTCTACAAAAACACCAATTTCTTTCCCCAAACGTGTTGGCGAAGCTGGTTGTCCGTGGGTTCTTGCTAACATTGGTATATCTCGCCATTCTACACTTAACTCTTTTAGTTTAGAAACCAAACCTATTAATAATGGTAAATATACTTTTTCGAATGCTTCTTTTGTAGATAACGGAATCGCTGTATTGTTTATGTCTTGTGAGGTTAATCCGAAGTGAATAAACTCTTTATATTGCGACAAACCTAACTTTTCGAAAGCTTCTTTGATGAAATATTCGACTGCTTTTACGTCGTGGTTTGTTGTTTTTTCGGTTTCTTTTATCCAAAGCGCATCTTCGGTTGAGAAGTTTTTGTAAATATTTCGTAAATCCTCATAAATAGTAGGATTTATTCCTGAAAGTTGTGGCAAATTAGCCTCGCAAAGTGCAATAAAATATTCAATTTCTACTAAAACACGATATTTTATTAAGGCTTCTTCAGAAAAATAGGTTGAAAGTGATTTGGTTTTACTTCTATAACGACCATCTATTGGCGAAACAGCATTCAATTCAGTTAGTTGCATTGTTGTGTTGTGTTGTTGTTTAAAAGCGCAAAGATAAACAGATTTTAGATATTAGATTTTAGATATTAGATTTTATTGAGTTTCAAATTACATTTTTCTTGATATTGACATTTTTTTTTAAAATTGAAATTGATTTTTAAAATTGTAATTGATTTTTGAAATTGTCATTGTTATTGAAACTTTTCAAGCTCTTTCCTAACAATTTCCATTCCTTTGGAGCCAGTTGTAGAAACTACTTTAATATCGTTTGGCGAATCGTAAATCGTTGCAGGATTAGGATCAATATAATAAACCGGAATGTTTGGATTAGCAAAATTTATTAATCCAGCCGCAGGATAAACTTGTAAGGAAGTGCCAATAATAATTAAAATATCGGCTTGTTGTACCAATTCGACTGCATATTCTAATGCAGGAACATCTTCTCCAAACCAAACAATATGAGGCCGTAACCGATTTCCTTTATCATCAAAATCGTGAAGATTTAAGTCCTCTGACCAATCTAAAATATAATTTTCTTTTTTTGTACTTCTAACTTTCAATAATTCGCCATGAAGATGCAAAACATTTGTACTTCCAGCTTTTTCGTGAAGATTATCCACGTTTTGGGTAATAATTTGTACTTCAAAATCATTTTCTAAATCGGCTAAAATTAAATGGGCTTCATTCGGTTTTACCGTTTTAAGTTCCTGACGACGTTTGTTGTAAAAATCGAGAACCAAAGCAGGATTTTTATGCCAACCTTCTGGCGTAGCAACATCCATAACATTATGACCTTCCCAAAGTCCGTCACTGTCACGAAAGGTTTTTATCCCGCTTTCGGCAGAAATTCCGGCTCCAGTTAAAACAACTAATTTCTTTTTCATTATATCTTAAGGTATTGTATAATCTCAAACTTGTCATTCCGAGGAACGAGGAATCTCATCACGTAATTATAACTATGAGATTCCTCGTTCCTCGGAATGACAAAATCGAGAATGTATTGTCTCTTTTCTCAAAGATATAAAAGTATTAGATTTAAATAAATTCTCTTTCACTATTTTTGCCAAAAATTCTATTCAAAAATGGTCGATTTAGATTACTTAGCTTTTTTAGAAAATATATTGACAGACAATCGAAAAGAAAAATTCTTGAAAGTCTTAGAAAACAGAACAAACCATTTTACAATTGCTGTCGAAGATATTTTTCAGATGCATAATGCGAGTGCCGTAATGCGCAGTTGCGAAGTTTTTGGAATTCAGGAACTGAATGTAATCGAGGAACGTTATGGTAAAAGCATCGATAAGGAAATTGCAATGGGCGCTCAGAAATGGGTAGATATTAATACTTTTGATAGTGTTACAAATTGCATCGAAACTTTAAAAAATAAAGGTTACCAAATAATTGCGACTACACCACACGAAAATGATTGTTTGATGGAAGATTTTGATATTTCTAAACCAAGTGCTTTGTTTTTTGGTACCGAAAGAGATGGTTTGTCGGAAGAAATTCTCAAACAAGCCGATGGTTTTCTGAAAATTCCCATGGTAGGTTTTACCGAAAGTTTGAATATCTCTGTTTCGGCAGCGATTATCATTCAGAATTTGACCGAAAGATTACGCAAATCTGACGTAAATTGGAAGTTATCTGATAATGAAATCCTAGAAAAAAGATTGGCTTGGACCAAAAGTTCTATTAAGGATATTAAAAGAATTGAAGCCCGATATTACAATATATAATCGAGCTTCATTTCTAAAAATTATTTAGTCTTTGAATCCTAACTTGGATAAAATAGTTTCCAATAAACACCATTTGGTAATTCCCGATTGAATTAAATTTACTCCAATAAAAGCGGTGAACCACAACCAGTTTTGATTGACATAGATTGACAATAGTAAACTGATTAAGATAAATGAACCAACTATAATTCTAAAAATTTTATTTTTCATAATTTTAATTTTTTATTAATTAGATTTTTCAATATTTAGTACTGCAACATGAATAGTAGATAAGCTTTCTTGTTTTTTTTTAAAACCATTTACTAGTTCAAAAAACAGATCTACATTTTCTTTTTTTACAAAAGCATAATAGAGAATAGATTCATTTTCATTCATTTCACTTCCAAACCAATTGCTTTCAATCGATTCTTCCAAAATGTCATTAAATCCTTTTACTTCTTTGTAAGTAAAAGTTTTTACACTGGCTTGTTTTAGCATTTTTTTGATGTCTTTGTCAAAATCTGCAATAGCTGTTATTATAAGTAGTTTCATAGAAATATTAATTAAATAATTTATGAATTAGGGATATCATTATCTGTTTCTTCAACATTTTTTTCCCATTTTTTTCTTTCAGTAACATAATAAATAATAGGCACCACTAACAAGGTTAATATCGTAGAAACAATCGCACCAAATACTAACGAAATAGCTAATCCTTGAAATATCGGATCAAATAATATGATAGATGCGCCAATAACAACTGCTCCAGTGGTTAGTAAGATTGGTGTTGTTCTCACAGCGCCTGCTTCAATAATAGCTTGTTTTAAAGGAATTCCATCATTCAATCGAATTTCGATAAAGTCGATGAGCAAGACAGAGTTCCTTACCATTACTCCTGCCAAAGCAATCATTCCTATAAAAGAGGTTGCTGTAAAAAATGCGCCTAACAACCAGTGTCCAAATACAATTCCTATTAACGATAGTGGTATTGCCATCATCATCACCATTGGGGTTTTAAAATTTTGGAACCAACCTACAATCAACATATAAATAATTACAATGACAACCATAAAAGCAACCCCTAAATCACGAAAAACTTCCAGTGTAATTTGCCATTCGCCGTCCCATTTTACGGTAAAATCACTTTCGTCTGATGGTTGATCCATATACAACTCATTGACTTTATAGCCTTTTGGCAAGTGCATTTTTTGGAGTTTTTCATTCATTCCTAGAATAGCATATACAGGGCTTTCTAACGCTCCAGCCATATCGGCAGTTACATAAACCACACGTTTTTGATCTTTTCTGTAAATGGTTTTTTGCAAAGTATCGCTAACCACTTTGACCAAATCACTTACGGGAACTACATTGCCACGACTGCCTTTTATTTTTAAATTTTGAATGTCTTGCAAAGATGTTTTGTCTTTATCGTCGAGCGAAAGCACAATACCTACATTATCATTCGAGTTTTCATCATATAAATTAGAAACAGGGTATTCTTTTAATATATACGTTAAATTTCCAATGATTTGCTGAGGAGCAATTCCGTTAAGCATGGCTTTTTCTTTATCTACTTCAAGTTTGTATTCCGTTTGATTGTCTTCGGTCATCCAATCGACATCTACAATATCTGAAGTAGTTTCTAAAATACCTTTCACCTGATTGGCTACTTTGATTTGGTCTTTGTAATTTGGTCCATAAATCTCGGCAACCAAAGTAGATAAAACTGGTGGTCCTGGTGGAACTTCGATAATTTTTACATTGGCACCATATTTTTTAGCAATTTTTTGAACTTCAGGACGAACTATTTTAGCGATGCCATGACTTTGTAAGTCACGATTTTCTTTGTGCAACAAATTTACCTGAATGTCTGCCATATTACTTCCGCCACGTAAATCGTAATGACGTACTAATCCGTTGAAGGTTATAGGGGCTGATGTTCCGATATAATTTTGATAATTCACCACTTCTGGAACAGTAGAAAGATATTGTGCAATTTCTTGAGTTACTGCAGCAGTTCTTTCTAAAGTGGTTCCTTCAGGCATATCAATTACTACTTGGAATTCGTTTTTGTTATCAAAAGGCAACATTTTTACAATCACCGATTTGGTAAAAAACATCATCACCGAACCTATTAAAAGCAACACTGTTATTCCGACTAAAATTCTTCTTTTTTTACTACTTTCTAATAATGGACGTTCTAATTTGTTGTAAATTTTATAAATCCAATTGGTTTCTAAACCTTGTTCTTCCTTATGTTTTTGCTCATCTTTTTCTTGTAACAAATGATAACCTAAATAAGGAGTTACAGTCAATGCAACAAATAACGAAAGTAACATCGCAATCGAAGCACCAATAGGCATCGGACTCATATAAGGCCCCATCATTCCAGATACAAAAGCCATAGGCAAAATAGCAGAAATTACCGTAAATGTGGCTAGAATAGTTGGATTTCCTACTTCATTTATAGCATAAATTGCAGCTTGTTTAAACGGTAGTCGTTTCATCTTGAAATGACGGTGCATGTTTTCGGCAATTATAATACTATCATCAACTACAATTCCTACCACAAAAACTAATGCGAAAAGCGTGATTCTATTTAAAGTATAACCTAATAAATAATAAGCAAATAAGGTCAAAGCAAAGGTTAAAGGAACAGAGAAGAAAACGACCAATCCGCCACGCCATCCCATAGCCAATATTACTAAAAAGGTAACAGCAATAATAGCTATTCCTAAGTGCATTAATAATTCTCCTACTTTATCTGAAGCCGTTTCTCCGTAATTACGAGTTACTTCTACGTGTACATCATCAATGATAATAGTTTTCTTAAGTTGCTCTACGCGCTCTAATATTTTTTCTGATATTTTCATCGCATCAGCACCTTTTACTTTTCCGATAGAAATAGTCACGGCAGGATATTCTGATTTTGCATTTTTGAATTTATCGTTGGCTTTACCATATCCAAAAGAAACATAACTACTTGGTGTAGAAGGGCCGTCTTCTACTTTTGCTACTTGTTTTAAATAAACTGGTAAATTAGCATTAACACCTACTACTAAATTCTCAACATCTTCTGAAGATTTTAGAAACTGTCCTGTAGTTACCAAATATTCTTTGTCATTATTAACAAAGCTTCCTGATTGGGAACTTCCATTATTGGCTTGAATCATTTGCATAATTCCCAAAGCATCCACACCGTTTTCGGCCATTTTATCTTTGTCCAAAACTACTTTTACTTGGCGGTTTCTTCCTCCAATTTCTCTAGTAATGGCTACATCTTTCACTTTCTCAACTTCAGATGTAACTTCTTCGGCAATTTGACGAATTTCAAAATCATCTAATT
>NZ_JAYURN010000026.1:0-2271 GCF_043756175.1 Flavobacterium sp. | reverse complement strand
TGATGTGGGAAATTGGTAAATCTTTGGGAGATTCTGAAAAAGAATTTGACAGAACCGTAGAATATATTTACGACACTATCGATAGCTACAAAGAATTAAATACACGTAGTGCCCATTTTTCTAAAGTGCAAGGTATAAATGCCATGGTTCGTAGGGGACCACTTGGAGTTGTATTGTGCCTAGGACCATACAATTACCCGTTAAATGAAACTTTTTCTTTGCTTATTCCGGCGTTGATTATGGGTAATCCTGTAATTTTTAAACCGGCTAAACATGGTGTTTTATTAATTTCTCCTTTGTTAGAAGCGTTCAGAAGCAGTTTTCCTGCCGGAGCCATCAATATTGTTTATGGTAGAGGTAGAGAAGTCGCTTCGCCTATCATGAAGTCGGGGAAAGTTGATATTTTGGCTTTGATTGGAAACAGTAAATCGGCGATTGCTTTGCAAGATCAACATCCAAACAAAAACAGATTGCGTTTAGTACTAGGTTTAGAAGCAAAAAATCCTGCTATAATCCTTCCGGATGCCGATTTAGATTTGGCCATCCAAGAATGTATAGCTGGTTCATTATCATTTAATGGACAACGTTGCACCGCCTTAAAAGTCTTGTACGTTCATGAATCAATAGCCGATGAATTTAATAAGCGTTTTGCTGCCAAAGTGGATGCATTGACTTTTGGAAATCCATGGGATAAATCAGTATTTCTTACTCCTTTACCAGAAAAAGAAAAACCAGCTTATATCCAAGAATTGATTGATGATGCTACAAGTAAAGGAGCAAAAATAATCAATGAAAAAGGAGGGGAGCATACTGAGAATTATATTTTCCCGGCAGTTTTGTTTCCCATAAACAAAGAAATGCGTTTGTATCACGAAGAACAGTTTGGCCCAGTGGTGCCTATTCTTTCTTTTAAAGACATTCAGGAGCCTTTAAACGATATGGCGGAGTCTAATTACGGACAGCAAGTAAGTTTGTTTGGAAAAGACATTAAAACCATTGCACCTCTTATTGATACTTTAGTGAATCTTGTTTGTAGAGTAAACTTGAATAGTTCTTGCCAGCGAGGACCTGATGTTTTCCCATTTACAGGAAGAAAAGATTCAGCAGTGGGAACTTTGAGTATCCACGATGCGTTGCGTTCGTTCTCTATCAGAACTTTTGTAGCTTCTAAAGACAATGAGTATAACAATGCCATTTTGCAAGAATTACTAAATAGCAAAGAATCTAATTTTATCAATACAGATTATATTTTGTAATCTTTTTTATTAAAAAATTGAAGCCGTCTCATTTTTTGGAACGGCTTTTTTTTATTGGACAATAGTATTAATTGTTGACAGAAAAGTTTTTAAAAAATGTTTATTTTTTAACGGTACTCAAATCAAAACGATAAATAGCTTCCAGTTTTAAAAGAATAGTGTTTGATTTATCTTCGAATAATCGGGTACGGTTGTCACCAAATTTTAACGCCAGAATTTGTAAATCAAGCTTTTGATCCATTGGATATACTCTAAACTGGTTTAAAGAATAGCCCATTTTCAGACGTAAAAGAATTTTTTTGTCGAAAACACTTCGTTGCACATAAGAAGAAAAATCTATCGAATTATTTTCTACATAATTGGAACGGATATTATCCGTTGTCAGTTTGTAACTATTTCCATGACCTAGAAAATCAACACCTATTCTTGTTTTATCAGTCAGACTATAATTGATGTCAGCATCATTTGGCATAAAGGCATTTATTTCAAAACGTTTATTCGGACTATGATAATAGAAAGTAATTATTGGAACCA
Organism: Flavobacterium sp.; assembly: GCF_043756175.1. Lineage (GTDB taxonomy): Bacteria > Bacteroidota > Bacteroidia > Flavobacteriales > Flavobacteriaceae > Flavobacterium. Next base: position 481 of record NZ_JAYURN010000026.1, on the reverse strand, counting down.
CGGACATGCCGTAAGCTTCACTGCTGCCGTAAAGTCCTAATCCGTAACCAAAATTTTCGTTTCTTTTATATTTTAATAAAGCTAATCCACCCAGGTAAATATCTTCGCTGCTGACATTAATATAATCAGATGCCACTTTTGGCAGGAAAAGGTATAGTCCACTCCAGTGTTCAGAATGTTTTACACTCAGACCAGCTCTTAAATTTGTTGAATATAAATGATTGTTATTAGAATCGGGAAATAATTGTAAGCTATAGCTGCTGAAATTTACACCGGTAACAGCAATATATTTTTCATTTAAAACAACTGGTAATGTAAGATTTGTTTGAAATGTGGAGATGCTGGTATTAACGGATGAATTTTCAAATGTTTTTTCTTGTGATTTTCCAAAATTTAGCGAAAATAGATCGATGTATTCTTGAGCACTGCATAAAAAAGGCAGTATTAAAAATAACACTTGTATTATTTTTCTTTTCATTTT
>NZ_JAYURN010000025.1:0-6214 GCF_043756175.1 Flavobacterium sp. | reverse complement strand
AATTACAAAAAAAACACAATTGAATTTGGAATAAATAGCAGCTATGGGCGACCTGATCTTTGTAAATATCAAAAAACACTTCTGTTCCTAATAAAAACGTGTAACGGAGAATATGTACAACTACGAAATCAATATTATGATTGCTATAAAACTAAAAATAATCGTTGGGCAGTTCCCTATAAAACAATCGATTATTCAAGAATTGATACAACAAAAATTAAAATAAAACCTGTAATAATTGATTTTGAAAAACCCGTAGAATATGATATTCTCGGATGGAGCCTTGAGATTGCACAAAAAAAATTCCCCGAGCCATATTACAAAATTGAAAACAATAAAGCAATTGCCATTTATGGTAATTTTATTGAGGAAATATTAGACATAAAAAAACATATTCATTTACTTCAAAAAGAAATGATGAAAAAAAGTGAAGCAAGTTTAAAAAAAAATTTAGAGAATTATAAATAATTTTTATTTCTTCAACTCCAATTTCTCAGCAAAATATTCACAAAAATCTTTCATAGTATCAGTCATTTTTTCGTCGCCCGTAGCACGATAAAAAGTATCTGCCATAGCAACTAATGTTTGGTGAAAAAATACTTTCATCTCATCGACAGGCATGTCTTTTGTCCATAAATCTATTCTCATTGTTTCTTGAGCTTTGTTGTCCCAAATAGAAAGCATAATAGCTTTTGTTTCTTCCGTTTCGACACCGCCATCTTGTGCTGACCATTGTAGTTTTTCAGGAACACGATTTTCGTCTAATTGTATGTTAAATTTTATTTCAGAAGTCATCTTTATTATAGATTTTAGATTAATATAATTGCTTTCCCGTACGCTATCGCTCGAGTAGTAATTCGCAATTCTAATTTATTTTCTCGGTTTGTATTTAGATTTTTGAAAAATATCTTTGGCATCCATAAGTAACATTTGCTGCATTGGGATATCATTGTTTTCCATAAATGAACGTACGATTTGCAAACCAAACCACGCTCCTATTCTTCCTGGCGTTTCGTTGTCTGACGTTAATCCGAATTTAGAAAATGGCGATGGGCTTATAAAACGTTGCGACATTTTAGGGTCGGTATCATACAATAATTTTTCTTCGATGAAGAATCGCCACATATTGGCTTCATTATCTTGACAATATTTAAGCTGTTCTGGTGTGTAGCAAATTTTCTCTTCATCAGAGTATTCTGGCAACAAAACATCGTTTAAATACAATTGTTTTCCTGAATATATCATTAATGATAATAAATCTTTTCCAACTGGAGGTTTTACTTTTGTTCTAGAAAAACTCTCTACAATATCTGGTAATATTTGCGATGGCTCGAAAGTCTGCTTCATGTAATTTGGGAATTCATAAAACTTATGGTTTTTTCCTAAATACAATTCTAAAGAAATAATTAAAGCTTTCTCAGTATAAATCACTTTATAATCAGTATCCATTTCCTGAATTACAGTATATACTTTTGGTGTTTGTGTTTTTGGATAGTAATATTTGATATAACGAAACAAATCTTCTATTTCGGCTGTTTCTTTATCGAAATTACCGTAACGTTTTTGCACCTCAGCATATAATTCTCTCCAAAGCGGATTTGTCATTTTATCGACCAAAACCGAATCCGATATTGTTCGTGGAAAAAATTCTGGATATTGTGCTTTTAATTTTGGTAATTCGTTTGGTGGTGTTTCAAAAAAAGCTTTATCATAACGATCAACTTTTATGCTTACTGGTATTTCTTCTGAAGCTTCTTGAATTTTGCTCTTTTTAGAACATGAAACAATCGCAAATAGAAATAGAACGAGTATTAAATATTTTTTCATAAACATGATTTTTTAGCCCAGATAAAAGTGGAAATCCTTTTATTTTTTTCTTTAAAAAATAAAAGATTGAAACGTATAGCTGGAATAGCTCCTTCCCTTCGACAAGCTCAGGATGACAATTAATGTATTGTATTTTTATTTTATTATTTTTGCAAATATACATTCGTTTTTAAAACAAAAGTAACCATGCAAAAAAATAGTACCCTAAATTGTGAAAAAGTTAACGAACATATTGTAAACTGGCTTAAAACCTATGCTCAAAATGCGAAAGTAAATGGCTTTGTGATAGGAATTTCGGGCGGAATAGATTCGGCAGTTACATCTACTTTATGCGCACAAACTGGACTAAATGTTTTGTGTGTAGAAATGCCCATACACCAAGCGCAAAGTCATGTAAACAGAGCACAAGAGCATATTACTCAGCTTAAAAAACGTTTCACAAATGTGACTGATACTCGTGTAGATTTGACTCCTGTTTTCGAGAGTTTTAAAACCGAAGTTCCTACTTCCGACAATGAAGCCAAACTAAATTTATCGCTTGCCAACACCAGAGCGAGATTGCGTATGACGAGTTTGTATTATTTGGCTTGTATTCATGGATTATTGGTTGCTGGAACTGGTAATAAAGTAGAAGATTTTGGCGTTGGTTTTTTTACCAAATATGGAGATGGCGGTGTCGATTTGAGTCCTATTGCCGATTTGATGAAAAGTGATGTTCGTGCACTTGCTGCTTATCTTGAAGTTCCTAAATCTATACAAAAAGCAGCTCCGACCGATGGATTATTTGGCGACGACCGAAGTGACGAAGACCAACTTGGCGCTAGTTATACCGAATTAGAATGGGCTATGATTGCCTTAGAAAACGGCAAAACTACTGATAACTTTACTGATCGCGAGAAAATAGTTTTTGAAACCTACAAACGATTGAACACCATAAATCAGCACAAAATGAATCCAATTCCAGTTTGTATAATTCCTGAAATTTATAAGTAATTTATTACTTGAATACCAATTGGTTATAAAAATATTGCGTATCTTTACTAATATTCAATCGTTTTAGTCTAACTATTTAAACTTAAAGGTCATGGTAAAAATAGGTCTTGCAGACAATCATCCCGTTGTACATTACGGCATACGAGCTTACTACAAGGAACACGCTGATGTTAATTTAGTAGGAATTGTTGATAACTTTGAAATGGTATCAGAGATGCTGAAACGAAAGGAAATTGATGTTTTACTTTTGGATTTAGAACTCGAAGGTCTTTCGAGCATAAATCTCATTAAGAATTTACTAAAAGATTTTCCTAAGGTAAAAATCATCTTGTTTTCTAACTTGAATGAGCAAATTTATGCACCGAATGCCATAAAAGCTGGCGTTTTTGCCTTTGTACAAAAAACTGAAAAATTAGACGTGCTAACTTCGACTATTATAAAAGTAAATCGTGGTGCGGTAATTTTTAGCGATGCTGTAAAGAAAAACATGGCGTTAATTTCAAAACAAGCTAAATCTGAAAGATTGTATAGAAAATTATCATCTCGCGAAATCGAGGTTTTGCGTTATCTGAGCAACGGAAAAAAGAATAAAGAAGTTGCTCAAGCTTTAAATCTAAATGAAAAAACGATAAGTACTTATAAATTAAGACTTTTAGCAAAACTAAACGTTACAAATTTGGTCGATTTAGTAAATAAAGCCAAAACTTTGGAGATTGTTTAGCCGTAATTCGCTGGAATTAATTTATTTTCAACCACATAGAAACATAGATTTATAAATTTAATCAAGACGTTTCACTTTACTATAGTAAAACATAGCTTTGCAAACCAAAAATTAATCTAGTATCTATAAATCTATGTTTCTATGTGGTTTTTTTAAAGAAATTTTATTAATTACACCCAACGACTAACTGTAACGTGACATAACTCGTCCCAATTTATTCGAAAAATTATTTACTAATTTAGAATAATCCATTGCCATAGATAGATTTTCGGAGTTATCGGAGTCTATTTCTTTGGATAAATTTGATTTGATTTCTTCGATGATTTTATTAACCAAAAACCAACGCAAAGTAAGTATGGTTTCCGACACATATTGACTTACCGTTTCGCCTTTTTGCTTTACGTAAATTTGTTGGGCTTCCCAATTATGCAAAGTAACTTTTTCATCATCCATAAGGATTGTGGTGACTTCTTGCGCTAATTCTGGCGAAAGCCTCATCAGATATTGCTCGATTTCGAAGGTTTCATTTTCGTTAAAATAAGAGATTAAATTGGTGTATATATCTTTAAATATTGGCGTTCCCAACTCGATCTCATCTTCTTGTAAACTTAGATAAATGCGCTGAAAAACTTTGTATTTGTTTATTTCTTTTATCTCTAACAATTCGCCTTCTTCATTTGCTTTGAAAACAAAATCTTCAAAATCTTCTTCTACATTTCCGTAAAGTAGAAGAATTTCAATTATTTTAAGTTCCAATTCATATAATACATCAACCTTTGCATTAACCGCAATATTTTCGTTTTTATGAACTTCGAAAACTTGATTTTTTTGATCCTGTTTTTGTTTTTTTCCAACTTCGGAAATATCTTTTTGAACCAGTTGTGCCAAAGTGTTGAACAAAACTTCTTCGGAAATATCCATAATTCGAGAACATTCTTGTATGTATATTTCTCGCTTTATTCTGTCTGGAATTTTTGAAATACTATTTACCATATCACGAATGAGTTCTGCTTTCTTGATAGGATCATTCTTAGCATCTTTCATTAATAGTGACGCTTTGAATTGGATAAAATCCATCGCATTGTTTTCGAAATACAACAAAAGCTCGTTGAGTGGTGTTTTTCGGGCAAAACTATCAGGATCGTCACCTTCAGGAAATGCACAAACTTTAACATTCATACCTTCTTCAAGAATTAAATCGATGCCTCGAATGGAAGCACGAAGTCCTGCAGCATCTCCATCAAAAAGTACTGTAATATTTTTTGTTAATCTATTTATTAATCGAATTTGATCTGGCGTAAGCGCAGTTCCGGAAGACGAAACTACGTTTTCTATTCCTGATTGTTGCAACTGAATTACATCTGTATAACCCTCGCACAAAAAACAGTTATCTAGCTTTGCTATGGCTTGTTTTGCATGGTAAATTCCGTACAAAACTTTACTTTTATAATATATTTCGCTTTCGGGCGAATTGAGATATTTTGCAGCTTTTTTGTCATTAGTCAAAATACGTCCTCCAAAACCCAAAACCCGACCAGACATACTTTGAATTGGAAACATGACACGTCCTTTGAAACGATCGAAATGTTTGCCATCTTCTCGGAGAATGGTTAGTCCTACTTTGTCTAAATATTCTAGTTTGTAACCCTGACCTAACCCTTCTTTTGTAAATGCATCCCACGCTTCGGGCGAATAACCTAATCCGAATTTTTTGATGGTATCGTTTGTAAAACCTCTTTCTTTGAAATAGGAAAGCCCTACGGATTTACCTTCATCGGTATTCATCATAGTATTTTGAAAAAACTTGGCTGCAAATTCTGAAACGAGATACATACTTTCTTTTTCACCTGCTTGCTCTTTTTCTTCTTGTGATTGTTCGGTTTCCTCTATTTCAATATTATATTTTTTTGCCAAAAATCTGATCGCTTCTGGATACGAAAAATGTTCATGTTCCATGATGAAAGCGATTGCGTTCCCTCCTTTTCCAGAACTAAAATCTTTCCAGATTTGTTTTACTGGCGACACCATAAAAGATGGCGAACGTTCATCCGAAAATGGAGACAATCCCTTATAATTGCTTCCTGCTCTTTTTAATTGTACAAAATCGCCAATAACCTCCTCTACTCGAGCAGTTTCATAAACAGTGTCTATCGTGGCTTTTGAAATCAATTTGTATTAGGTTCAGAGTTGCAAAGTGTCAAAGATACAAAGTTAAAATTGTATTTTCAGATTGTTTTATTTTTCAAATTTACTTTACCACGAGTATACTTGACATTATATTGTTGCTTTTTAATCTAAAATCAGGGTTTTTTTTCACATCTGACTCTACAAATAAATTTTCTTTATTTATATGTAATATTTGAATATTAGTAACAATTATTTCCTCAATTAGATTATCGATAATTCCAGTTTCTAATTGTATATTGAATTTACAGTTATTGATTGCTATGTTTTGGAATTTCAATTTATCTAAATTCGAATTCGAAACAGCTTTGTCTTCTAGTAATAAGAATTGGTTAAACCCAGAAACAATACTATTTTTTAATTCAAAAAAACTATCACTCTTAATATAAATAGCTTCTTTTACTAATCCTTGATTGTTATCTTCATTGTTGATTAAAGTAATATTGTTTGCAACTATTTTTGTCAATTTTCTGTCTAAATCATAATTTT
>NZ_JAYURN010000024.1:0-6220 GCF_043756175.1 Flavobacterium sp. | reverse complement strand
AGAAAGTCAAATTTAAACAAAATGAGCCCAATACAATATCGAGCTCATTATTATCAAAATTAATTATAAATTTGTCCAAAATTTTGGGTGCAGTCTATCATAACGAAATGGTTTTTTTTTTTTTGCTATATTGTCATTCCGAGGAACGAGGAATCTCACTCGTTTTGTTTATGAGATTCCTCGTTCCTCGGAATGACAAAAGATTATTTATTTTTTAAAAAAAGATTATTAAATAATTCATTATTCATTATTCATTATATTTGCCACTTAAATTTCCCAAATGAAAAAACTATACTTTCTTTTTGTTGCTTTATGTCTTTTTACGAGTGTTAACGCTCAGATTATTAATTTTCCAGATGCAAATTTTAAGGCGAAGTTGTTGGCTTCCAATCCAAGTAATCGAATTGCTCAAGATTTAAATTATAATTTTATTAAAATTGATGTCAATAATAATGGAGAAATAGAATTAAGCGAGGCATTACAAGTGCTTTCCTTATCTATTTCACATTCAAATATTTCAGATATGACTGGAGTAGAAAGTTTTACCAATCTTGTAAATTTATCTTGTGGTAATAATTTATTGATTAGCTTGGATGTTAGTAATCTATCCAATCTTCAAAGTTTAAACTGTCCTTTTAATCAATTGACTAGTTTAAATGTTAGTAATCTTACCAATCTTGTAAGGCTAATTTGTTTTACTAATAATCTTCCACAGTTAAACGTTAGTGCATTAATAAATTGCACAAATTTAGATTGTAGTAAAAATTTACTTACTTCATTAAATTTAAATGGGTTGGTAAACCTTCAATCGTTAGTCTGTAGAAATAACCAAATACCTTCATTAGATTTAACTGGACTTATAAATATGAGGGTTTTAGATTGTGGAAATAACATTATTTCAACACTAAATGTTAGTAATTTAATTAATCTTCAGAGTTTGGGTTGTCAATATAATCAACTTACTTCTTTGGATGTTAGTAATTTGTTTAATTTATCTGATTTAGTAATCGAACATAATCAAATTTCCTCTTTAAATTTAACGGGTTTAACAGATCTTGGTACTTTTTATTGTTCTTATAATCAGCTAACTTCTATAGATCAAAATATTTTAAATAGGGTTGAGTCTTTTTATTGTGCTTATAATCAACTGTCTTCTTTAGATATGAGTCATGCATCTTATCTTATTGCATTTTTTTGCTCCGGTAATCCGTTAACCACTTTAGATTTAAAAAACTCGACTTATCTTGAAGAATTATATTGTGGTAATCTTCCAATGTTAACCTCTCTTTTATTTAAAAACGGTAGTAATGAAACTAGTATTGACATTTCTAATGACCCAAGTTTAAATTACATATGTGCAGATGATTCCCAGCTAACTCAAGTTCAAAATTTGATTACCGAAAACGGTTATGCAAATTGTGCGCTAAACACTTATTGTTCATTTACTCCAGGAGGGACATATTCCACCATTCAAGGGAATAATAAATACGACGAAAGCAATAATGGTTGTGATGTATTAGATTTAGGGGTACCGAATTTAAAATTCAATATCACAGATGGTACAAATTCAGGAAGTATCATTTCTAATGCAACAGGAAGTTATTCGATTCCAGTTATAGCAGGAATACACACCATTACTCCGGTTTTAGAAAATCCAACTTATTTTGCAGTTTTTCCAACAAATGTTGTAGTAGATTTTCCAACACAAACCAGTCCTTTTACTCAAAACTTTTGTATTACTTTAAATGGGATTCACCCAGATTTAGAAATTGCTATTTTGCCTTTACAATCAGCAAGACCAGGTTTTGATGCTAAATATAAAATCATTTATAAAAACAAAGGAAATACCACACAATCAGGTACTGTCAATTTAGATTTTAACGACGCGGTTTTAGATTTAGTTCTAGCAAATCCTATAGCTTCAACTCAAACAGTAAATAATTTATCTTGGGCTTTTACTAATTTAGTACCATTTGAAACTAGAGAAATTGTAGTAACATTAAATGTAAATTCTCCACTAGAAACTCCTGCAGTAAATGCTGGTGATATTTTAAATTATACAGCTACAATTACATCACCAGCTACTGACGATTTACCAAATGACAATACTTTTGCATACAATCAAACGGTTGTAAATTCATACGACCCTAATGATAAAACGTGTTTAGAAGGAGCAACAATCACACCAACAAAAGTAGGCGATTATTTACATTATATGATTCGTTTCGAGAATAATGGTACGGCAAATGCACAAAATATTGTAGTAAAAGATATGATTGACACTGCGAAATTTGATATCAACTCGATTGTTCCTACAAAAGGAAGTCATTCGTTTGTAACTAATATTACAGCAGGAAATAAAGTAGAGTTTATCTTCCAAAATATCAACTTGCCTTTTGATGATGCTAATAACGATGGTTATGTAGCTTTCAAAATTAAAACCAAATCTACTTTAGTTCTTGGTGATACATTTACCAACAATGCGAGTATTTATTTTGATTATAATTTTCCAATTGTAACCAATACTGCTACAACAACCATTGCTGCTTTGAGCGTACAAGATTTTGAGTTTTCAAACTATTTTAGTGTATATCCAAATCCAGTTTCAGATGTTTTGACTATTTCTGCTAAAGAAAGTATTTCAGTAAGTTCAATCAATATTTACAATACTTTAGGACAATTGGTTTTAGTGATTCCAAACGCACAAAATACAAAAACGGTCGATGTTTCGAGTTTAACGACAGGGAATTATTTCATCAAAATAAATTCTGATAAAGGAACTTCAAATACTAAGTTTGTAAAGAATTAAAACTTTTATAATTTATTTGAAAGCCTCACAGAAATGTGGGGCTTTTTTTGTGTTTTATTGTCATTGCTTCGCCAGTTCGCACTTTCAGGCTCGAGTCCGACGAAGGAGGAATCTCATAATTAAATCGAGTGATATTCCTCCTTCGTCGGAATGACAAAAAATATACTTTTTCTTTTGCAAACTCTGCAATGATTCATTTGCTTTGTGGTAAAATAATTCAAATCTTCAAACACAAGTTAAACTTATCATAAACTCAAAATCCTTTATATAATCCCTTCTTTTTTTGTATTTTTACCACGTAATAAATAAACATGACAGAAGAAAACGTAATTTTAGTAAACGAAAATGATGAGCAAATTGGGCTAATGCCAAAACTCGAAGCACACGAAAAAGCAGTTTTGCATCGTGCGTTTTCAGTTTTTGTACTAAATAGCAACAACGAAATTATGTTGCAACAACGAGCGCACCACAAATACCATTCTCCGCTGTTATGGACAAATACTTGTTGCAGTCATCAGCGTGAAGGAGAAACAAACATTCAGGCCGGAACGCGTCGTTTGCGTGAAGAAATGGGTTTTGTAACCGAAATAAAAGAGTTATTTCATTTTATATACAAAGCACCTTTCGATAACGGACTTACCGAGCACGAACTAGATCACGTTATGATTGGTTATTATAATGAAGAACCAATAATAAACAACGATGAAGTTGAAAATTGGAAATGGATGAGTATCGATGATGTAAAAAATGATATGAGCCAAAACCCGCATATTTATACCGTCTGGTTCAAAATTATTTTCGACGAATTTTATCATTATTTAGAAGATCATAGGATTTAATATTACAGAATTGAAATTATAAGAATATTCACAAATTATAAAAATTTTAGATTTCTTGTTAAGAAATCTAAAATCTAAAATCTAAAATTAAATGAAAGTAACCATAAGCAGAAAAGCACATTTTAATGCAGCACATCGTTTGTATCGAAAAGATTGGACTTTCGAAAAAAATGATGCAATTTTCGGAAAATGTAACAATCCAAATTTTCACGGGCACAATTACGACTTAATCGTAAGTGTTACAGGTGAAATAGATCCAGAAACAGGTTATGTAATGGACGTTAAGTTGCTATCAGATATTATAAAAGAAGAGATAGAAGATAAATTTGATCATAAAAATTTAAATTTAGATGTGCCAGAATTTCAGGATTTAAACCCAACTGCCGAAAACATAGTGCTTGTAATTTGGAATAAAATCAGAAAAAAAATCAATCCAGAAATGGACTTAGAAGTCATATTATACGAAACACCACGTAATTTTGTAACTTATAAAGGAGAATAATGCAAACAATAAAAGTAGGTGATAAAATGCCCATATTTGGCGCAAAAGACCAAGACGGAAATGATTTTTACATCGAATCTGTACTTCACAAAAAAACATTAGTTATTTATTTTTATCCAAAAGACGAAACACCAGGATGCACAAAACAAGCTTGTTCGTTTAGAGATGAATATGAAGACATAAAAAATGCAGGAGCCGAAGTCATCGGAATAAGTGGTGATAGTTCGAAATCGCACAAAAAATTCGCTCAAAATCACAAATTGCCCTATATATTATTGTCTGATAATGACAAAAGTATCAGAAAACTTTTTGGCGTACCAAGTGTCATGTTAGGGTTAATTCCAGGAAGAGTTACTTATGTGGTTGACTTAAAAGGGATCGTGCAAATGGTTTACAACAGTATGGACGCCAGTCAACACATACCGAAATCGCTCGAAGCAATTAAAAAATTAAAATAATTTTTTTGTTCTTTTGTCATTCTGAGCTTGTCTGAGTTCAAAAGAACAAAAAGAATTTTAACTCCATAAATGCTATTTAATAATTTTTTCAGACTTTTGTAATATAATAAATAATCTATGAGTATAAATTTGTATCCACTTATTTTCGAACCCATTCTAAAAGAAAGAATTTGGGGAGGAACCAAGCTACAATCAATTCTCGGAAAAGATATTAGTTCGCAAACTACCGGAGAAAGCTGGGAAATATCTACAGTTTCTGGTGAAGTGAGTATCGTTAATAATGGTTTTCTACAACGAAAAACATTAAATGAATTACTCGAAAAATACCCCGAAGAAATATTAGGAACAAAAGTTTACAAACAATTTGGTAAAGAATTCCCTTTATTGTTTAAGTTCCTAGATGCTCGTGAAGACCTATCAATACAGGTACATCCTAATGATGAGTTAGCGAAAAAACAACACAATTCCTTCGGGAAAACCGAAATGTGGTATGTCATGCAAGCTGATGAAGAATCCAGAATAATTGTAGGATTCAAACAGAAATCATCGCCAAAGGAATATTTAAAACATTTAGAAGACAAAACATTAACTTCAATTCTAGAAGAAATTCCAGTAAAAAAGGGAGATATGTTTTTTCTTGAAACAGGAACAATACACGCAATAGGAGCAGGGATAGTAATAGCTGAAATTCAGCAAACATCTGATATTACGTATCGTATTTATGATTTCGATAGGGAAGATGCACAAGGTAACACAAGAGAATTACATAATGATTTAGCATTAGAAGCTATAAACTACAATAAAGTCGAAGCTAATAAAAAGTATGATAAAGTAATAAACACTTCAAATGAAGCAGTAAATTGTCCTTATTTTACGACTAATTTTATTCCGCTCGATGGAGAATTGGTTTTTAAAGAAAATTCGAACTCATTTAAAGTATTTATGTGCACCGAAGGCGAGTTTGATTTGGTATATAAGAAGGAAAAGCAATCCTATAAAAAGGGGGAAACAGTATTAATTCCTGCTGTAATTTCTGATTACTTTTTGGTCGGAAAAGCATCTATATTAGAAATTTACATTTCATAGTCTATATTATAAAGATTATGTGTACTTTTGCACCCGAATTATAACATTCAACAGAATAATAAAATTTCAAAAAATAAAATAAAATGGCAAACGTTAAGAATTTAAAAAAAGACATCAACTACGTATTAGGAGATATTATTGAAGCAGTTTACTTGTACGAAATGACAACTTCAGGAAAACCTACTGATGCTACAAACGGTTTAATTGATCAAGCTATTGCGGCTTTTGACGCTTTAATTGTAAAAGTAAACGCAAAAAACGTTGAAAACAAAAAAGCACACTTCAAACAAATCAATATAGAATTGGAACAAGTTGCAAATCAAATGGTTGAAAAAATCAACGCATTATAGTTAAAAATAATTGCAAAAAAGTGCTAATTTATTTTGGAAATTAGAAATTCAGAATTATATTTGCACCAGAATTAAAGTCGCCAGCGTAGCTCAGTTGGCTAGAGCAGCTGATTTGTAATCAGCAGGTCGTGGGTTCGAGTCCCTCCGCCGGCTCTTTTTCCAATTTATTTTGGATA
>NZ_JAYURN010000023.1:0-2276 GCF_043756175.1 Flavobacterium sp. | reverse complement strand
GTAAATTTTAAAGCATTGTTTATCAAATTCATCATGATTTGAGACAATTTTGTAGGATCGCCAATCAAATAATCAGGAATTTCCGAATCTATTTTCAGAATAAATTGGTTGTTATTTACTAAGGCTAGTTCTTTTAAAGAGTTCTGTATATTTTCTAATAATTGTTTAAGATTAAAATTGATGTATTCTATTTCGAATTTATGAGAGTCGATTTTATTTATTTCGAGAATTTCATTTATAAACTTGGTTAGATAATCTCCAGAAAATTTCAAGGATGACAAATAATGCATTTGTGATTTCTTTGGTTTTTCTTCCAATAATAAATGAGTGATTCCGTTTATGGCATTAAGTGGTGTACGAAGTTCATGGCTTACAGTGGACAGAAATTCAGATCTTGCATTAGAGGCTTTTTCCGCTTTATCTCGGGCAATTTCTAATTCTTTATTTTTTTCTTTTAGCATCTGATTGGATTGTGTCCTGATGATATTATTTTTATATAAAGATAAACTCAGTAAGGATAAAATCGAAATTAATGCAATTGCCAGAATACTGATTAGTTTTGAGAATTTATTGGTCTTTTCCTGTTGTTTGTTTTTATTGACAATTTGCCTGATTTCTTTTAATCGCTCGGACTCTTTAAATTCATCATAATCATCAATTCCAAGTCTTTTGTCATTCAAAAGGGAAATATTCTCTTTCAGGTTAAGATGCTGTTTTAGATAAAAGTAGGCATTATTTTTATCTAACATTTTATCGTAAATAGAACTTAAGGCGATTAAAATATTAGATTTTTGGTCTGAATTTTTAGTTTTAATATTCAGTTCCATTGCTTTATTGAGATAGTTTAGCGCTAAATTGTACCTTTCTTTTGTCGCTTCAATAGTACCAATCTGGTAAAGCGCTTCGGTTCTCGAATTGAGTATCTCTGGGTTGTCCGGTTTGGCTATTATTGTCTTGAAAATTGCCGAAGCTAATTCGTCATTTCCTTTATATTTGCTTATTATTCCTTTTTGCAGATCGAGTAAATTATTTATTGCTGTAGTATCAGCGCTTTTTAATCGATCCGATATTGATTTTGTCGTGTTAAAATATATTTCGGCATCGTTAAAATTTCTTTTTTCAATAAAACTTAAGCCTATGTAATAGTTGCTATATGCGTAATTAGTACTGGGGTCTAGTTTTTTATAAAATTCGATGCTGTTATGAAAAGTTTTAATTGCATCATTGTATTTTTTTAAATCAAAATACATTTTGCCTAATCTGAATGTTTGATCGGCTTGAGCTTGGATATTGCGTATTACTTTCGAGTGATTTATGGCTTTTTGTGTGTAGAATAAAGCTTTTTTGTAATTATCCGCTTTAATATTTGAATTAGCCAAATTGCTGTAATACTTGATACTATCTATTTTCTCATTGCTTTGAGAAAATAGATTAGAGTGGCATAAAAAGATAAAAATAAAGAAGTACTTCATTTATAACTGATTTTTTTATGTGTTATTTTTTCGCTCCATCAAAAGTATTAAATCAATTATTCGGGATGAATACCCTATTTCATTGTCATACCACCCTACTACTTTAACCATTTTGTCTATAACAGAGGTCAGTAGAGCATCAAATATACATGAATTTTTATTACCAATTACATCTACAGAAACGATTGGATCTTCGGTGTAATCCAGAACGCCTTTTAAATTAGTTTGAGCGGCAATCTTGAAGGCTGCATTAATATCATTTATTGTAACGGCTCTTTTTACATTAAAAGTAATGTCGGTCAAGGAACCATCTGGAACGGGTACTCGAATTCCGCAGCCGCCAATTTTCCCTTGCAATTTAGGGAAAATTTTTGTCAGTGCTTTAGCTGCACCTGTTGTAGTTGGAACTATTGATTGGCTGGCACCACGAGCCCTTCGCAAGTCTTTATGGGGCTGGTCATGTAAACTTTGGTCCGTGGTATAAGAATGAATTGTTGTGATGTATGCCTGTTCAATACCACAAAGTTCATCAATAACTTTCATCATTGGTGCGGCATTGTTCGTTGTGCAACTCGCATTAGATACGATAGTTTCAGTACCATCAAGAATATTTTCATTCACACCTAAAACTACCGTTTTTATAGTGTCAACCTCAGAAGGAGCGGATAGAATTACTTTTTTGGCACCAGCCAAAATATGGGCATCGAGCTCTTCAAAAGTCTTGAATTTTCCAGTTGATTCAACTACATAATCTATATTTATGCTTTTCCAGTCCAGTTTTGAAATGCTTTTTTCATGAAAAAA
>NZ_JAYURN010000022.1:0-2314 GCF_043756175.1 Flavobacterium sp. | reverse complement strand
CGCCCATAAAACCCATTTCACCCAATTTTTTGAATAAAGGAATCGGAAAAGTTTGAGCTTCATCCCACTCCATTATATAAGGTCTTATATTTATTTCGGCAAAATCTTTGATAGATTGTGCAATCATAGATTGCGTTTCGCTGTAATCGAAGTTCATTTTTGTAATGTATTATTTTAAAAATTCAAATATAAGGCTATAATATTTGCTTTATCAGTAGACAATCCTTTAATTTTTGTTAAATCTTCACTATTTTTGATATCTCCATTCATGCTTCGATAGGTAACTATATTTTTCGAAAGTGGGTATTTGAAATA
This sequence comes from Flavobacterium sp., assembly GCF_043756175.1. Classification (GTDB taxonomy): domain Bacteria; phylum Bacteroidota; class Bacteroidia; order Flavobacteriales; family Flavobacteriaceae; genus Flavobacterium. The sequence continues at coordinate 1,999 of NZ_JAYURN010000022.1, read as the reverse complement.
CGGAAACAACGAAAGTTCTTTGATAGAAGCATTATTAATGTCAATTTTTTTAAGATTTGGAAGTGCCAATACTTTGAAATGAGTCTTCAAATTTTCAATAACTTCTGGAGAAAGTCCCCAAACATCATTCATTTGATCCATTGAAACAAAACCGCCAAGACTTTCTTTGAATTTTAAAATTCGAAGTGAAATGGCTTCACCTATTCCATAAATCTTTATCAAATCTTCTTGGGAAGCTTTATTAATATCAATCACGACAATTTTTTCTTTTTTAGCGAAAGCCGTATTGGGGTATTTTTTATAGGATACAAATTCTTTTTTGGTATTGATCCAATCCGGAAATTTAAAATAAGGCGAGATCTTTTTCAACAATGAATCCGAAACTTTTGTAACGGCTTGAAATTCTTGAGACGAATTCACGTATTTATTTTGATTCCTAAAAGCAAGTAATCTGTCGATTTCAGGAACTGACATTCCGAGTTTGTACCCTTTATAATCTGTAATAAAATTAGGATTGAAAGGATAAATCTTTGGAATATAATCGGCTCTTTCTTTTTTTGCAGCATCTATTTCATATTGAATAGATCTCCATTTTTCTTTTTCTGAAGTAGTAACATTAGGCATACTAAAATCAACAAAGTAATAAAAACTTTGTAATGAAATTATAATTGTAAACAATAAAAAAATGCTTTTTCGCTGTGCAGTCGAAAAATTAAAGAGGCTTTTTATGTTTTTGAAAGTCATTAAAAATATTTTTTTGAACTCTAAAAATATAAAATATTTAATGAAACTGTGCTTTCTTTTAAAAAAACAATATATTTGAAACTTAATAATAACAAAAAACATAAAATATGTCAATTTGGAGAGTTAAACCTGTTTCAGCGTTTGAGGCTGATATGAAAAAAAGTACATTGAAGAAAGTTCTAGGAAAATGGAGTTTAACTGCTATTGGCGTTGGAGCTATTATTGGTGGTGGTATTTTCGTTCTTACTGGAACTGGAGCTTATTACCATGCTGGTCCAGCATTGGCACTTTCATTTATAGTGGCTGGAATTGCGTGTGTATTTGCAGCCCTTTGCTATTCGGAATTTGCTTCCATTTTACCGGTAGAAGGATCTGCTTATGCCTATGCTTACGGAACGATAGGTGAGATTTTCGCTTGGATTATTGGTTGGGGATTAATTCTGGAGTACGCTATGGGTTCTATGACTGTGGCTGTTTCATGGTCTGGATATTTCAATAAATTACTCAAAATTTTCCACATAGAACTTCCAGATTACCTGACAAGTGATCCTGCTAGTTATACAGGTGAAGGCTTTTCAATGAATCTTCCTGCTTTCTTAATTGTATTATTTGTAATTTCAATTTTAGTTAAAGGAACAAAAAGTGCTGCCAAAGCAAATAATATGATTGTAATCATGAAAGTTTCTGCAATTATTTTTGTTATAATCGCTGGTGCTTTCTTTATTAATACTGATAACTGGTCGCCATTCATTCCAGAAGCTACACAAATTATCGAAAAAGATACAACTCATAATGCTTATGGATTTTCGGGGATTATCTCTGGAGCAGCAGCTATTTTCTTTGCTTATGTAGGTTTTGACGCTGTATCTACTCAAGCAGGTGAAGCCATAAATCCTAAAAAAGATGTGCCTTTTGCTATCATTGCTTCCTTATTAATATGTACAACGTTATATATTTTAGTATCACTTGTATTAACTGGAATGATGAATTACCAAGACTTTAACCCACTAGGAAAATATCCTGATGCGATAAAAGCTCCTGTTGCTTATGCATTTGATATTGCAGGTCAAGGATGGGCTGGTTTAATTATTACTATTGCAGCTACTGTTGGTTTGATTTCTGTATTAATGGTTATGATTATGGGACAATCTAGAATCTTCTTGGGCATGTCTAAAGATGGTTTAATCCCTAAAGTGTTTTCTAATGTAAACCCAATTTCTGGAACTCCAAAAACTAACCTTTTGATTCTTGGTGG
>NZ_JAYURN010000021.1:0-19866 GCF_043756175.1 Flavobacterium sp. | reverse complement strand
TATTTTAATGGTTTAGAAGAAGGTACTACAAAAAAATGGTACGCCAACAAACAACTAGCAGAAAAACGATTGTATGTAGATGGGAAAAAGGAGGGAATTCATAAAGGCTGGTGGGAAAATGGAAATAAAAAATTTGAATTTGCTGTTTCTAATGATGAATACACGAATGAATTTAAGGAATGGAATAGTAATGGTTTATTGGTTAAGCATTTTCATTATAAAAATGGTCAAGAAAATGGTAGTCAAAAATTATTTTATGAAAACGGAAAAGTTAAAGCAAATTATGTGATAATTAATGGTAAAAGATATGGCTTATTGGGCACTAAAAATTGTAAAAATGTATCGGATAGTATTTTTAATAGTAAGTAGTTTTATTTTTTTTAGTTGCTCTGAAAAAAAAGCTAATTCCATTGAATTACCTTATTACAATGAACCTGATTTTACACCTATGTTTTTGAAAGACAAAGCAGAGGTTAAAAGCAGAATAAATCATAATATTGCTGATTTTTCATTTCTAAATCAAGATAGTCTACTGATAAATCAAAATGTTTTTAAGAATAAAATACATGTTGCAAATTTTATTTTTACACGTTGCGGAAGCATATGTCCAACAATGACGTGCAATTTGAAAAAAGTAAGCGATAGTTTACAACACGATAAAGACTTGGTTTTCTTATCTTACTCTGTAACGCCTTGGATTGACAAACCGTATATATTAAAAAAATATAAAGCTAACAATAGGATTACAAATAAAAACTGGCATTTTCTAACTGGGAAAAAAGGTGTAATATATAAGCTCGCTCGTCAATCTTATTTTGCTGAAGAAGATATTGGCTTTAGCAAAGACAGTTCGGAGTTTTTACATACAGAACATTTTATTTTAGTTGACAAAAACAAAAGAATTAGAGGTATTTACAACGGAACGCTACAACTTGAAATGGAGCAATTAATTGACGATATTAAAACTTTAAAACAAGAAGAATAATAACCCTTCTGTTAACATTGATTTGTCATAATTTAAACAAAATATAGTTTCTTTAAACAGCATTCAAACTCGATTTGTACATTTTTAACTCGTCCCAAGTAAATTCGTCGCCGTATTTTTCCTTGAGTGGGTTGAGGGTCTCTTCTTTGTAACCAAAAAAAGCTTCAGCCAGAGCGGCAATTTTTTCTTCTGGCAAAACATCGGTAATGGCAACTGTTCCAGATTCTATAAGCTTTGCGAGGTGTCCGCTAATGGTTTGTGGTGTGAGTTTTCTAATGGCTGAAATTTCTTTGATGGTGTTTTTTTGTTCCCACAGTACGTAGGTTTCTTGCACCGTCGATTTTTTGGCTTCTTTAACTTCTTTCTTTTTCTTTGCGTAACGTTCCACGTCGAGATCATCATCAATGAGTGTGATGTTTAATCTTTTGAATTCTTCGTGAATCGCTTCTAATTTATTGGTTTTATAGGTTTTAATTTCTTTTGAAGTCAAATTTTCTTTGGTAATCACATCACCCGAAGCAATTGTTTTTACTAACAATTTGGCCTTCATTAACTTGAAAACTGCATTTATCTGAATTTCTTCTAAAACAGATAATTCGTCGAACAATGTTTTTGCTTTTTTGATGCGTTTTACTTCTTCAATTTTCCATAAAACATCATAAAGAATACTGTCCATTTGTACAAAGAAATAATTGTAAGCCGCATCGATTCTTTCTTTAACAAAATGAATATCAAAAGGTTCTGTGTTAAAAAGCTTGTCAATCTGACTCAAGAATTTTCTGGCAGGTTCCTGAATTTCAGAAATTGTATCTGTGTGTTTTTTGGCCCAAAGCCAATGTTTTGATTTTGTTGAAGATTCGCCTTTTTCGTTATAACTGTATTGATGATTGCGCCATTCTTGAGCCAAATCATGCCAATCGAAAGTCGATTTCAAGAAATTTTGTAAGAATTTTTTAGTTTCTTGTTGTAGTGCTTTTTCTAGTTTTTCTTCCGATGCTTTGTTTTCGGAATAATCCATCACATCTTGATCGTTAGAAATACCATTCATTTGTAGTGGAGAAAGTAAAACCAGGCCGTCTAACGAACGCAAACGCGATAATGCAACATATGCTTGTCCTGGCTGAAAAACTTGCGATACATCGAGAGCTGCTTTGTCAAAAGTTAATCCTTGACTTTTATGCACCGTAATCGCCCAAGCCAGCTTAATAGGGTAGTGGACGAACGTGCCTAAAGTTTCTTCTTCTATTTCTTTGGTTAAATTATTTACCGAATACCGAATGTTTTGCCATTCGTATTTTTCGACCTCAATCGTGGTGTCTTCCTCCGGAAAATGCACTAAAATTTCTGCTTCAGATAATGACTTAATAATTCCCATTTTCCCATTAAAATAACGTTTTTCGAAAGCCAAATCATTTTTTACAAACATAACTTGCGCTCCAATTTTTAGTTGCAAAGTTTGATCTATCGGGTAAATTTTTTCTGGGAAATCGCCGGTTATTTCTGGTTTATATTGGTATTGTTTACCTTCCAAATCCTCCAAGGCTTTGGCGTTCATATCGTCTGCTTTGGCATTGTGAGTTGTTAGAGTAATGTAACCTTTATTGGCTTTGAGGTCGAAATTTGGCTTTACATATTGGTTTAAATTCTGAATATCTTGTGGCGAAATCCTGTTGTTTCGTAAATTATTCAAAATAGAAATAAAAACTTCATCGGTTTGACGAAAAATCTTTGACAATTCGATATACAACGGCGGATTTTGCTGTATTACATGCGAATGAAAAAAGAATTTTCCTTTGTAATAATTACGCAATGTTTTCCATTCTTCATCTTTAATAACTGGCGGTAATTGCAATAAATCCCCAATAAAAAGGACTTGAACTCCGCCAAAAGCGATTTTTTTCTTGCGAATAGATTGCAACATAAAGTCGATTCCGTCGAGTAAGTCGGCACGAAGCATACTCACTTCATCTACAATAAGCAACTCCATGTTTTTGATGACTGATTTTTTTAAACCACTCATTTTAAAGTTTCGGTTTAAGGTCGCTTTCGATTCAAATTTTATATATTCTGAAAATTGTGGAACAGTATTATCTGGGATAAATCCGCCAAAAGGCAACTGAAACATCGAATGAATCGTAACGCCACCAGCATTTAAAGCAGCAATTCCTGTTGGTGCAACAACAACACAGTTTTTGTGTGTTGTTTGTATAATTTCCCGTAAAAGCGTAGTTTTTCCTGTACCAGCTTTTCCAGTTAGGAATATATTACGTTGGGTTTGATTAATGAATTGTAGGGTGTAATTGGCTTCGGCTGAGATATTTTCCATTTTGGCTTGTGTATATTGAGCAAAAATATAGAATTTATTTTAAATTGTTTCACGAAGTTTCACGAAGTTTCACAAAGGCTTCACAGAGATGCACAAAGGCTTTTAATTTTCTTCGTGAAACCTTGCGAAACAAAAAAACCTCCAACTAATTAAAGATGGAGGCTTTTGAAATTATTTAAGAAAAATTATTTTTTCACTTCTGTTTTTTCTTCTTTTTTATCTGTTTTTGGCTTTGCAGCGTACTTTTGGTTGATCATTTTTACGACATCTTTTGTAATATCATAACTATCTTTTGCATATAAAACAGTAGCAGCATCTCCAGTACCATAAATATAATCGTATCCTTTTTCTTTCCCGTAATCTTTAATAAGTTGTTTTACAGATTTAACCAAAGTATCCATTTCTTTTCCGCTTTCTCCTTGCAATTGTTGCATCATCGCTTGTTGGGCGTATTGCAATTGTTGCTCTCTTTGTTGCAATTCAGCTCCTTTTTGTTGTGCCCATGCTTGACCTTTTGCCATAGCATTTTGTTGAAAACCGTTCATTTCAGCTTTTAGATTTTTTGCGGCAACTTCAAGCTCACGACCCATTACTTCTCCTTTGGTTTTATACTTTTCGTCCAATTCTTTGGCTTCAGTATAATCTTCCATCATTTTTTGAGTGTCGATGTATGCCGTTTTGAAATCTTTGGCTTCTACAGTTTTGTTGCAAGAAATTATTGAAAATGCGATAGCTGCTAATAATAGGTTTTTTTTCATTTTTATTTTTTTGTTGATTTTTAAATTTTGGTAAAAGTAAACTTTTTTTTCAAATGTTGATTTGGATATTTGTTGATTTGGATATTTGTTGAATAAGTGAAATAAAATCTGTGATAATCTTTTTAATCTGTGGCCAGAAAATATTTCATAAAATCTAACATGCGACATTAATTATGGGAAAAATTCGATTATAATAAAATCTTATAGCTAAGTTTAAAAATATAGTTTTTTGCTATTAAAAAAGGCTTTTATAAATTCGTTTTAAGCAAAAATCTGTTTTTTAGCATTAATTTATATGTTTCTAATCAAAAACGTTTCTAAAAAGTGCTTAAAATGATTTTCAGTTGTTTTTAATCACATAAATATGGGAAGAATACTCAAAATTTCGTTTTGCTTTTATATTTGACTTCAATCCGATGTATAAAGCTTTTATGAAATTCATTTTTCCGTTTTTATATTTTTCTGATAAAAGTGACACATAAAAACTATCAAAAATCATGGGTAGAATTTTTATGAGTTTCATATTTTCGTTGGCAAATAATTTTTCGATAGCGATTTTAGAGAAATGCCACAAATGTCTCGGCACATCATAAGCTGCCCAAAATTCTCCATAATATTTTGCGTCAAATGATTTATAATTTGGTACAGCAATAATTATTGTTCCGTTTGGTTTTACTAATCTTTTTAATGTTTTAATTTGATTTTCTAAATCTGGAACATGCTCCAAAACATGCCACATGGTAATTACATCGAAAGAATGAGAATCGACACTTTCTAAATTTTCTGCAAAAGTTACACCTTTAGAAATTGAAATATTTTTTGCTTTATCGCTTGGTTCGATTCCTGTAGTTTGCCAACCTGCTTTTTTTGCCGTAGCTAAAAAATCGCCAGTTCCTGCACCAATATCTAATAAGTTCCCTTTTTGTAAATGAAGGGAATTTATTAAACTTACTTTTTTATTTAAAGAATACGATTTAATAATTTGATATAACTTCTCGAACAAAGAACGTTTTGCATCAGTGTGTGAAATATAATCTTCACTTTCATAATATTTTGGAAGAACATCTAACGACGGTTGCGGATATGTTTTTAGTAATTGTAATTCTTCGTCAATAAGCAACTCGAAGTCTTCTTTGGAAACTGAATTGTCTTTTACTTTAATAAAGACAGATTGATTTTGAAAATTCATATTATATTTTGCTATGAATGTTTGTTGTTAATTTTAATTACGTTTCACGTGGAACAATTTCAATTATCTTCCCATAAAAACCAATAATACCGAAATATCACTTGGCGAAACTCCAGAAATTCTTGAAGCTTGTGAAATAGTTACGGGTCTTATTTTAGATAATTTTTGTTTGGCTTCTATAGACATTGATTTTATTTGATGGTAATCGAAGTTTTCTGGGATTTTTAAATCTTCTAGTCGGGTTTGCTTTTCGGCATTAGCTCTTTCTTTATCTATATAACCAGAATACTTGACTTGAATTTCTGCTTGTTCTAATATTTCTTGATCTAAATCATGACTGTCAACATAATCTGCCACATTATTGAATTTTAAAACATCTGCCAACTCAATTTGCGGACGAGAAAGAATTTTAAATATTTTATCTGTTTGATTTACTTCGGCGGTTTCTTTAGCAATTAAAATCGGATTTGCTTCAGCAGGAGTAATGCTAGTTTCTCTAAAAAAAGCAACCATTTTTTCTGATTCATTCAGTTTGTGTTCCATTCGTTTCAAACGAAAATCAGAAGCCAAACCAATTTTATTCGACATAGGCGTCAATCTAAAATCGGCATTGTCTTGACGCAATAAGGTTCTAAACTCTGCACGAGAAGTAAACATTCTGTATGGTTCTTCAGTTCCTTTGGTGATTAAATCGTCGATCAAAACACCAATATAAGCTTCGTCACGTTTTAAGATTAAAGGTTCTTGTTCTTTTACCTTGAGTGCTGCATTTATTCCAGCCATCAATCCTTGAGAAGCCGCTTCTTCGTAACCAGTTGTTCCGTTTATTTGTCCAGCAAAATACAAACCTTGAACCAATTTAGTTTCTAAAGTATGTTTAAGTTGCGTAGGAGGAAAGTAATCGTATTCGATAGCATAACCAGCTCTGAAGAATTTTACTTTTTCGAAACCAACAACAGAACGTAGTGCTTTAAATTGAATGTCTTCTGGTAAAGAAGTCGAAAATCCGTTTACATAAACCTCACAGGTATTCCAACCTTCTGGTTCAACAAATAATTGATGTCTGTCTTTATCTGCAAAACGATTAATCTTATCTTCGATAGATGGACAATATCTTGGACCTAAACTTTTAATTCGACCGTTGAACATTGGCGAACGTTCGAAACCTTCACGCAAAATATCATGAACCAAAAGGGAGGTATAAGTCATGTGACAATCTCTTTGAACCGTCAATGGTTTTGTTATATCTGAATAGGAAAACTTTGATGGATTAACATCACCCGCTTCCACATTCATTTTAGAATAATCAAGAGAACGACCATCTACTCTAGGCGGCGTTCCTGTTTTCATTCTACCAGATTCGAAACCTGCTTTAACTAAATCTTCGGTAATTCCATAAGCAGCACTTTCGCCAGCACGACCACCGCCAAATTGCTTGTCGCCAATATGGATTAATCCATTAAGAAAAGTTCCATTAGTAAGCACGACAGATTTACCTCGAATAGTCAAACCTAAAGAAGTCTTAATACCTAAAACTTTATTGTTTTCGATAATCATGCCAGAAACCATTTCTTGATAAAAATCAAGATTAGGGGTTCCTTCAAGCATCAATCTCCATTCATCTGAGAAACGCATGCGGTCACTTTGAACTCTTGGCGACCACATAGCAGGTCCTTTAGATTTGTTAAGCATTTTGAATTGAATGGCGGTTTTGTCAGAAACAATTCCTGAATAACCACCAAGAGCATCAATTTCACGAACGATTTGCCCTTTGGCAATTCCACCCATAGCAGGATTACAAGACATTTGTGCGATGTTTTGCAAACTCATTGTAACCAATAGGGTAGAACAACCCAGATTTGCCGATGCTGCTGCGGCTTCGCAACCTGCATGACCAGCACCCACCACTATAACATCATATTCTTCTAAAAACATATTCAATTACGAATTACGAATTACGAATTACGATTTAACACCGTTTAATAATTCAATTTTTGTTTTGTTCCACGTGGAACTTTTTACAATTAGAAAATATAAATTAGAAAATTGTTTCACGTGGAACATGGATTACTAATTATGATTTCTGTTTTGTTTTTAATTTTGTTTCACGTGAAACAATTTTATTTTTTCATCTTCTTTAGAGCGCATTACCAACTCGTCAGATTCCGATTTATCCTTGTAGCCACAGTAGTGCAAAATACCATGAATCATTACACGTTTTAATTCTTCTTCAAAAGAAACCTTGAACTCTTCTGCATTCTCACGAACCCTTTCGATGGAGATGTAAATATCTCCGTGTATTTCGTTACCTAAGGAATAATCAAAACTTATAATGTCCGTAAGTGTATCGTGATCTAAATACTGTTGATTGATTTCAACTAAATAATCATCGTCGCAGAAGATGTAATTTATCTCTCCTTCGGATTTGTTTTCTGAAAGTATAACGCTAGAAATCCAATCTGTGTAAATGGTCTCTTCTAGTATTTCGTAATCTATTTCGTAATTAAAACTAATCATTTTTCTTAAAATATTCTTGAACCTTACGGTCAAAATTCGAACGCAAAGGTAGTGTTTGTCTGTTTAAAATTTCAATACTATTTAAATATTCTTGAAGCTTTTGGGGTAGGGGATTTGCCGTGTTGTTAAAACCCTTTTTATTTGTATTCGATTGTCTTTTTGAATCTTGATTTTGCTCTTGAATTGCTTTCTCTAATTTGAGTAATTCATACTTCAGATTGAGTGCTTTTTGAATCGCTTCGTTAGAAAATCCTTTATTGATTAACAGCTTTTCTATTTGCTTCATTTGATATAAAGCATTTTGTCCAGCACCTCCTAAACCGTTTTTCACGAGTTCTTTTTGTAATGCATCACGCAATTGTTGTTGTTCTTTTAGGATTTCTAAAACTGCTTTTGCATTACCTTCTCCATCTTGTCCATTTTCTCTATTTCCTTTTCCGTCACTACCTTGCCCAGATTTTCCGTCTTTGCCATCTTTACCAGTCTTACCTTCTTTGCCTGATTTTCCTTCCTTTCCATCGCCTGGTTTATCTCTAGGCTTCTCTCCAGGTTTATCACCTTTTCCTTTTTCGACTTTCATTTTCTCACCAAGACCTTGTTGCTTTTTGATGATGTCTGGCAACTGCATTCCACCACCTTGTCCTTTTCCTGGTTTTGGTTTTCCTTTACCCATTCCCGAAAGTGACATTTGCATACTGTTTAAAACATCACTTAAAAAATTAGCCAAATTATTTGCACTTGTTAACGAAAATTGCTGACTTGATGTTCCTCTGGCTATTTGATTATCGGAAAGCAAATCGATACTTTTATCTATATTATAATGAACCTTTCCAATTTCAGTTGTGATTTGTTCGCTAATTTTTGGATTGCGTAAAGACATTGCGAACAAACTATCATCAACATGTTTGAATTGCTGTTTTAAATCTTGCTGCGTTTTTAAGTGTTTTGAAAACGCATTAGAAGTATTTGTTATCGCTTTAAAATTCTTAATCAATGTTTCTTGGGAAAAAGAAAACGCTAACAAGTTGTCTAGAATTTGGCGAAGCATTGCTACATCTTCTTCTAGCTGTTCTTGTTCGCCGCCTTCCATTTCTTGAGCTATTTTTTGACTCATCTCTTTCATTTTTTTTGCTGCGCTTTTTTGTTTTGGTGCGGCTTTGTCTTGCTGTTTCTTTTGTAATTCTTCAGAAGCCTTTTGTAAATCTTTATCTATGCTTTCCTCTTTTTCTTTGTCTAGAGGAATGTCTAATGGCGATTTTAGTTCTTTGTTTTCTTTGTCAAGATCTTTTAATTCCTCCTGAATTTTATCGAATTCTTTATTAATCTCGTTTTGTTTTTCTTCAGAATTTTCTTTCTTATCGTCAGCAAGCTTATCTTCTTTTTCAGAAAGTTTGTCTAACTTGTCTGCGAGTTGTTCTGCTTTTTTCTCGACATAATAGCGTTTAGTCAACTCGACCAATTGTTCTAAAGTCTTGGTTTGGTTTTTACTTTTTTGTTGGAACTTTTCTAATTTTTCTTGTATTTCATCTTGATCCAGTTTTTCATTCAAACGTTTCAATTCGTCTAGAAGCTTTTGATTTTTTTCTAATTCTTCTTTCGATTTTTCTAAACGTTGTTTCAACAATTCCTTCTTCGGATCGTTTTCTTCTGCTTTAAATTTTTCTAAATTATCTTTAATTTTTTCAGAAAACTCCTTCATCATTTCGTCTTGTTGTTTCTGACGTTTTACGAAGTCATCTAATTTTTGTTTGTCTTTATAATCTAAATCCTTTTTCTCTTTATTGGTTTTTTGCAATTTTTCTAATTCAGAAAGTTGCTTGTCTTGTTTGCTTAATGATTTTTCTAAAGCATTAATATTCTCGTTTTGCTGTTGTAAATTTTCGTTTTCTTTTTCTTCTAACGTAGATTCACGAAACGAAAACTCAGAGGACTTTGTGCTTTTATAATGATGAATAGCATCATTGTCGAAAACTTCAAAATAATATTCATAAGCCACACCATCTACAATAGGCAAGGTGCTTGGGAAAGAAAACACAAACTGATCGAAATTACTTTTCTTAACCCCGATGGTTCCACGTTTAGCAGCTTGTGGATTGTCTTTTGGGAAATAAACAACACTCAATTTCGAAAATCCATAATCGTCCGATATTTGTCCTAAAATATATTCTTTAGAACCCTTTAAACTATCAGCTGCCATCTCCACTTTGATGATTGGAAACTGGTCTTTCACAACATTGATGGCATAATTTAGTTTTTCGTAGTTTTTTATCGATTTATTAGAAGTAAATATCTGATATTCTGTGTTTTGAAATATATTTTTGCTTAAATTGAATGTATTTCCAGCATTTACAAACGAATACGATTTATTAGCTTCAATTAGATTAATATTTTGGGTCGCAACTGTATTAATTCTCCAAGTAATTTGCGTGCCTTCGGGAACAATTGCATTTCCAGTTCCTTTGATGATTTCTGATTTCATATTTAGATAATTAGGAAAATTAAGCAACATCTCGAAATTTGCAATAGCAGGAACGGTAATTACATTCAAAGTATAATCAACAGAAGAAACTTCATTGGCTTCGATATGAAAATCGATGTTTTGCATGGGTTTCGTTACTACAAATTGAAATTCTCCTTGCTTAGTATTTTCCATAAAATAACTTTCGTCACCTATAAAAATCAAAGCTTTCTCTGGAACTACATTTCCTACAGTTTTTACTTTGAGAATAAAATCTTTGTTTTGTTCGGTTTGTAAATTTTTGTTTACCAACGTAAAAGCAAACGGAGCTGGTGGTAAAAATTGTTGTTTGTAATTTACCACACGATTCATACTTTCGGTAATTAGTTTTTGTTGTCCAGAAAGCATCAGAAACAAAATAAAAAATAAAGGAATTAGAGCTAATGGTAAGAATTTTTTATTCTTTTTAAAATCGATAGCATTAGAAAAAGGAATGGGTTGTAGTGCATTTGCCTTTTGATTTATTGATGCTAAAAGTAATTCAGACTGATTTTTATCTTCCGACAATTGAAGAAAATTAGTAAGCTTATCATTAACTTCTGTACAATGATTCCCAATAATTTTTGAAGCTTCTGTATAATTGATTCCTCTTTTAAGTTTAAATAATTGGAAAATTGGAAAAGCAATGAATCGAACCAACAAAAATAATTGAACCAAAACAAATAGCACAAACAAAAATGTTCTTCCAGTTGGTTTCAACCAAAGAAAATATTCGACAAAACTGGTTGCAAAAAGATATAGTAATCCCAAACCAATAAAGAAAATTGTTCCACGTAACAATTCGTTGGTATAGAATTTCTTGATGAAATCTTCTAGTTTTTGAAATATGAGTGTTTTTGAATCCAAAATTACATTCGTTAAATTATAACTTATAAAGTTACAATTTTTGCTGAATATGGAAACATTAAAAAAAACTTTAGTATTTTTATAAGAAAACAATCTCTTATGAAATATGTATTAGCTTATTCAATTCCTGTCATTAGTTTGTTAGGGATTCATTATCAAGGAGTTTTAAGTTATTCTGGAGTATTATTTGCTTTTGTATTAATACCTTTTTTTGAGATAATACTTCCTACTAATGAAGACAATTATTCAGAAGAAGATGTTAAAAACCGACTAAAAAACAAGTTGTTTGACTTTCTTTTATACTTAAACATACCTATTGTATATGGAATTTTGTTTTTTACAATTTGGAAAATTACACATAATCATTTGTCCGTTTTTGAACTTATAGGAACAACTTTGAGTTTAGGAATTGTTTTAGGTGCAAACGGAATAAATGTTGCACACGAGTTGGGACATAGAGAAAAACTGTATGAAAGAATATTTGGGAAAATATTATTAATTCCTTCTCATTATACCCATTTCTTTATAGAGCATAATCACGGTCATCATTTACATGTTTCGACTCCAAATGATCCGTCTACAGCAAAATATAATCAAAGCTTGTATACTTTCTGGTGGCAAACTGTTTCTGGAACATACATAAAAGCTTGGGAAATTCAGAAGAAACTAAATCAAATAGAAAACCGCCCATTTTATGCTATAAAAAGTGATATGTTTTGGTTTACTATAATTCAAATAAGTTATCTAGCAACAATCTATTTCTTTTTTGGATTAAATGGATTCTTACTAGCTTTATTTGCCGGTATTGTTGGCTTTTTATTACTAGAAACCATCAACTACATAGAGCATTATGGATTAAAAAGAAATTTACTTCCTTCTGGAAGGTTTGAACGAGTTACTGAAAAACATTCGTGGAATTCGAATCATATACTTGGAAGAATCATGTTGTATGAATTAACACGTCATAGTGATCACCATTTTAAATCTCAAAAAAAATATCAAATTTTAGAATATCATGATATTTCTCCACAAATGCCTTATGGTTATCCAACAAGTATGGTCATTTCATTTATACCACCATTATGGTTTGCGGTGATGAATAAAAGAGTTCCACAAGAAATGAAAGCATAATCAAAATATTCTTATAAATTAAGATAAGGCGCAAAGCACACAATCAAAATCATTGTGAACTTTGCGCCTTCTTTATGTACTTTGTGGTTAATCATTTATCTTTGCATCAAAATTTACAAAAATGTCTAAACAAGTTCGTGTGCGTTTTGCACCAAGTCCAACAGGAGCTTTGCATATAGGTGGTGTTCGTACTGCTTTATTTAATTATTTATTTGCTAAAAAAAACAACGGCGTTTTCTATTTACGAATAGAAGATACCGACCAAAATCGTTTTGTTCCAGGTGCGGAAGAATATATACTAGAAGCATTAGAATGGTTAGGAATTTCTCCTGATGAAACTATAGGCAAAAATGAAAAATTTGGTCCATACAGACAGTCAGAAAGAAAACCTTTATACAAACAATATGCTGACCAACTGATACATTCTGGTTGGGCTTATTATGCGTTTGATACACCTGAAAGTTTAGATACTTTACGAAAAACAACGGAAGCAGCAGGAAATACCTTTATTTACAATCATACGGTTCGTGAAACATTAGACAATTCATTAACTAATTCTCCCGAAAAAGTAGCCGAAAGAATTGCCGCTGGTGAAGATTTTGTAATTCGTTTTAAAACTCCTGTTAATGAAATATTACACCTTAAGGATATTATTCGTGGCGATATAAAGTTTGACACTAATTTGTTAGACGATAAAGTTTTATTTAAATCTGATGGGATGCCAACGTACCATTTAGCCAATATTGTCGATGATCATTTGATGGAAACTTCTCATGTAATTCGTGGGGAAGAATGGTTGCCATCTATGCCATTACATGTTTTGTTGTACAGAGCATTTGGTTGGGAGGCACCGGAATTTTCGCACTTACCATTGATACTAAAACCTGTAGGTAACGGGAAATTAAGCAAACGTGATGGCGAAAAATTAGGTTTTCCTGTATTTCCATTGCAATGGAAAACAGAAGAAGGAACCTCATTAGGTTATAAAGAAAATGGATTTTTCCCAGAAACAGTCATTAATTTCTTAGCCATGCTGGGTTGGAATGACGGAACCGAACAAGAGATTTTCTCGTTAGAAGAATTAGTAGAAAAATTTGATTTGAACCGAATTCACAAAGCTGGAGCGAAGTTTGACCCTGAGAAAAACAAATGGTTCAACCACCAATATTTAGTTAAAAAAGAAGATAGCGCCTTGGCTGAATTATTCTTACCAATAGTGGAAGCAAAAGGTTTCTCGACTGCGCTCGAAATGACAAAATTGGAAAAAATAGTTTCGTTAATAAAAGAACGAGCCAATTTTGTAAACGAATTTTGGGATTTATCTGATTATTTCTTTGTAGCACCAACGTCTTATGACGAGAAAGCTGTTAAAAACTGGAAAGAAGAAACTCCCGAGTTAATGAAACAATTGATTGTGGTTTTAAATACAATAGAAGATTTTACATCATTAAATATTGAAACCCTTGTAAAAGATTGGATGACTCAAAACGAAATAGGAATGGGAAAAGTTATGCAACCGTTACGTCTAAGTTTGGTAGGAAAAATGATGGGACCAGATCTTTTTGATATCGTAGAAATGATAGGAAAAGAAGAAACCGTTAAGCGAATTGTAAAAGCAATAGCTAGTTTATAAAAAAGTAAAAGCCTCGAAATTCGAGGCTTTTTTTTTACAAATTAATCAACAACTGTCCACTTATAATACCTAAATGACCTTTGAAATTGCTATTGTTGTTCTTCAGCTTTAACTCTTCGCTTTTGTTTAAATTATTTAAGAAATTATTCAAACCATATTGGTAATTAACAACGGCACGAATTCTTTTTGTTCCAGCAGAAATACCAACATAAGCATTCCCGTTAAGTTTTGTAACATCAGTAATTTCTTTGGCAGTAAGAAAAGTTCCAGTAACATTGTTTAGTTCTGACTTACTATTTATTTTTAGTTTGTCATTTATTTGTAAAACTGGTCCAAAATCGATAGAAACATGGTCTTTTATCAAATTATAACTGGCCAATAAACGAATTTGAACTCCCATTGCTTTAAAGTTTACTTCTTCTGTAGTAAGTGATAATAATTTGGTTGTAGCTACTGTAACGTTATTCTCGAAAAATTGCATTCCGAAAATTGCGCTAAAATCATTATAGTAATTTCCTCTCACAGCCATTCCTGCAATCCAACCATTTGCTGGTTTTGATGCAAAATTTGATGTTGTTAGTGTAGTTTGAGTAATTCCTCCCATTATTCCTATACGGTTTCCGTCACGACGACCTTGTTGTGCAAAACTTAATAATGAATAAATAAGTGTTAATAATAAAATGAATTTTTTCATACGTAGATAATATTTGATTTTTAATTGTCCCGATAGGTATCGATAGGTATATTTATGAGGATATGTTAATTTGTCTTCATGATTTTGTTATCATAATATTTCATACCTTAATATTTACTTTACACAAAAGTAATAATAATTAAGCTACATATTTGTAACTTTCAATACAAACTAACGTATAACCAATATAACAAACTAAAAACTATTACAATGAGTACATTTTTTATCGTTTTTGTAGTCTTCGGATTATTTATTTTCTTCTCTAGTTTTTTTACCGTCAAACAACAAACAGCCGTTGTTGTAGAACGATTTGGTAAATTTACTGGAATCAGACAATCTGGATTGCAACTCAAATTGCCTATTATCGACAAAATTGCAGGTCGTGTAAATCTAAAAATTCAACAATTAGATGTCATGATCGAAACACAAACTAAAGACAACGTTTTTATTAAAATGAAGGTTTCAGTTCAGTTTAAAGTAATTCCAGAACACGTTTACGAGGCTTTTTACAAACTAGAATATCCACACGATCAGATTACTGCCTATGTTTTTGATGTGGTTCGTGCCGAAGTTCCAAAACTAATTCTTGATGATGTTTTTGTTCGTAAAGATGATGTAGCAATTGCTGTAAAACGTGAGTTGAACGAAGCTATGACAACTTATGGTTATGATATTATTAATACTTTGGTTACCGATATTGATCCAGATATTCAGGTAAAAAATGCCATGAATCGTATCAATGCTGCCGAAAGAGAAAAAACAGCAGCTATGTTCGAAAGTGAAGCACAACGTATTCGTATTGTTGCAAAAGCAAAAGCGGAAGCAGAAAGTAAAAAATTACAAGGTCAAGGTATTGCAGACCAACGTCGTGAGATTGCTCGTGGATTAGTAGAAAGTGTTGCGGTTTTGAATGAAGTAGGAATCAATTCGCAAGAAGCGTCTGCGCTTATTGTAATCACACAACATTATGATACATTACAAGCCATTGGAGCTGATACTAATTCGAATTTGATTTTATTACCTAATTCACCACAAGCTGCAAGTGATATGTTAAATACAATGGTGACAAGTTTTGCTGCTACCAATATAATTGGAGAACAAATGAAAACCCAACCAAAAAGAGTAAAATCAAAAAATCATACTTCAACAGATTATAATCCATCAGATACTTCTGAAGCTGATGAAGTAAAATAAATGAATATTTTAAACAGAAAAAGAGGCTTAATTGCCTCTTTTTCTGTTTAAATACCAGTTGAATACATAAGGAATAATCATCTTTAATATGGTTCCATACATTCCAGAAAAAACCTTTTGATACAAATTACCAATAAGATTAACAGACTTAGATGGAAGAATACTATCTTTAGTTTTATCAATACTTAAAAGTGTTTTTTGATAATAGATTTCTTTTTGAACTTTAAGAATTTCTAAATCGCGTTCTATCTCAGCATATGAGGAATATTTTTTGTTCTCCATAATTAATCGTTAAAAAATATTTCTGAGAATTTTTCTAAAATGGTTCCTTCTACAATTTTATCTTTTACTAAAAATAAAAGCAAAGCTAAAACTAAATAAACTACAGCCACGCATAAAAAACCTAATGGATAACTATCTAATAAATTACCCAAAGCAAAAGCACCTGCAACAGATATAAAAAGCAATACAATTGAAAGACATATTGTGATAAGAAAAAACTTCAGCATTAAAGTAGTAGATTTCATGGCTACTTTAAAACCCCAAAGTTTATAGTAAGCAATGCTACTTTCAATATAAGCTTTAGTGTTCTCTTGAACAGCTTCTGTGTTTTCTTTTAAATCTTCAAATGCCATTATTTTTGAAGTTTAGCGTTTTGTTTTTTTAATTCAGCTAATTTTTCTTCTAGAAACGAAATAGCTTCTTCGGCTTTATAACTAGAATTAGAAAGTAAATTTTCTACAGATTCTTTTAAATCTTCTTTTGAACTAGAAAGTTTTTCTCGAATGTCTTCTTCGTAATCTGCTAATTTATTATTGACATCGATTTTCCAATCATCTAAATTACCTTTTAATTTTTCTCTAGTTTTTGAACCTTTATCCGGAGCAAATAGTATTCCTACTCCAACTCCAATTGCTGCACCAACTAAAAGTGCTAATGCATTATTTCCATTTTTGTTTGACATATCTTTTCAGTTTAATATATTGAAATTTACAAAATTTATCTTGATGTAGTGTTAAATCGTAGTTAAACATAAAAACTATGATTTTTATAACTAAATTACATCAAAAATTAGAATAAAGAGATTTAATAAACGGTTTTTCGACAAACCTAAAAACACTTTAACCAATTTTTTTAATCTGTTAAAATCGATTTATGAAGGCTCTTTTTTTAATATAAAATCTATTTTAATTTAAGTTTTAATAAGAAAAATCTATAATAGAAAAATCCACTCGAAAGTGGATTTTGTATTTATAAAAACTATTTGTTTAAATTTTTATAATAATTCTAAAACTTTTTCATTTTTCTCAGAATTTTTCAATTCAGATAATTGTGTTTGAAAAATAGAAAAATTCTCTGAATCATCTTTTAAGTTTTGAATCGCTAAAATTCTTACCGCAACCAATTGACTTTTTAATGACATCGAATATAACTTTGTTATTTGTTCTATTTCAATATCTTTTGTAGCCACTTTATCAGAATTTTTCAAAACCAAATTTGCAAACAACAACGCATTATTATCGTTCTTGATATTCTTAACAATCGTATTGATTATCAAACTATAATTATCGATAGATTTGATGTTTTCAATGATTGGAATTAATATATTTTCAGCGGCGTTTTCGTCTTTTTCTTTTACATATTTATTGATTTCTTTTAACATATTCATCAATAAATTTTCTTCTTTTTTACCTTTTTCTTCCCAAGCATCTTTGAGTCCAACAGTTTTGTTAAACACTAATTTTGAAGCACTTGAGTCTTTATCAACATTAAAATAACCCAAACGTTGAAACTGAAATTTATCATTAGATTTCACATCTGCAAGACTTGGTTCTACAAATCCTTTTACGATTTCTAATGATGTTTTGTTCATAAAATCGAGGAAGTTTTTCTCTTTGTGAGAATCTGGTGCTTCATCTATAAACAATCGATCATATAAACGAACTTCGGCTTCAATAGCATGAGAAATTGAAACCCAATGCAAAGTTCCAGCTACTTTTCGCTTACTGGCTTCGGTACCGCTTCCGCTTAAAGAATCAGTGTCATAAGTCGCTTGAATTTCAGTAATATTTCCGTTTGAATCTTTAGTAACTGATTCTCCTTTAATAATATAACCGTTTTTTAAACGAACTTCGTTTCCAATACTTAAACGGAAAAATTTAGCTGGCGCCACTTCAAGAAAATCTTCTCTTTCTATATATAATTCACGAGAAAATGGCACTTTTCTGAAACCTGCACTTTCGTCTTCTTGGTTATTTTCGGCTTCTAACCATTCTTCTTTTCCTTCTGGATAATTTGTAATGACCAACTTTACTGGATCTAAAACTGCCATCACTCTTGGGGCTGTTTTGTTTAAATCTTCACGCAAACAAAACTCCAAAAGGGACACATCAATCACGTTTTCACGTTTGGCAACTCCTATAGTTTCACAGAAATTTCGAATCGATTTTGCAGTATATCCACGACGACGCAAACCAGAAATAGTAGGCATTCTTGGATCATCCCAACCGTTTACAATATTTTCTTGTACTAATTGCAATAGCTTTCGTTTGCTCATTACGGTGTAATTCAAATTCAAACGAGCAAACTCATATTGATTTGGTCTCACTTTAGTTGCATCGTATATTTGATCTAAAAACCAATTGTATAATTCACGATGCATAACAAATTCTAAAGTACAAATAGAGTGAGAAATTTGTTCGATATAATCACTTTCACCATGTGCATAATCATACATTGGATAAATTTTCCAATCGTTTCCAGTTCTGTGATGATGACGGTGCAAAACTCTGTACATCAAAGGATCACGCATTAACATGTTTTTAGAAGTCATGTCAATTTTAGCTCTTAAAACGTGTTTTCCTTCTTCGAAATCTCCATTTTTCATCGCTTCAAATAAAGTCAAATTTTCTTCAACAGAACGATTTCTATATGGCCCGTCAACTCCTGGTTGGGTTGGCGTTCCTTTTTGGTTTGCCATATCTTCGGACGATTGACTATCTACATAAGCTTTTCCGTTTTTAATCATCAAAATAGCCCAATCGTACAATTGTTGGAAATAGTCGGAAGCATAACGTTCTTCTGCCCAATTGAAGCCTAACCAAAGTAAATCTTCTTTAATAGCATCTACATATTCTTGTTCTTCTTTGGCAGGATTTGTATCGTCAAAACGCAAATTTACTGGTGCATTGTATTTCAATCCCAATCCAAAATTCAAACAAATCGCTTTCGCGTGACCAATGTGCAAGTAACCATTTGGTTCTGGCGGAAAACGAAAGCGCAATTTATCCTGAGCTAATCCATTCGATAAACTATCTTCTATTATTTGTTCAATAAAATTGAATGATTTTTCTTCGGTTGACATAATTATGTTTAATTTTAGCAAAGATAAATAAATGTTGGCTATTTGGTTAATCGTTGATTTGGTTATTTGACAAATGATGATTAAAAATCGAATATTTAAGTGATATTATCGAATAAACGAATAAACAAATCCACAAATAAACTCAAAATGGGCATTATAAAACTAAAAAACATACGCACTTTTTCTTACCATGGTTGTTTGGTCGAAGAAGGTAAGATTGGTTCTGATTATAGAGTTGATTTAGAAATAAAAACCGATTTAAGACGTTCTTCCTTGTCAGATGATCTTAAAAATACGGTCGATTATGTGCTTCTGAACCAGATTGTGGTCGAAGAAATGGCAATTCGTTCGAATTTATTAGAACATGTTGCCAACAGAATCATCACTAGAATCTTTTCAGAAATCGCTTCGGTTTCTCGAATCATTGTGGCAGTTTCTAAACTAAATCCGCCTATTGGTGGTGATGTTGAAGCTGTTACGATTGAAATGGAAGAGTATAGAAATTAAAATTAATTGATAATTTATAATTAACAATTGATAATTTTTAAAAATTTGTAATTATCAATTGCTAATTATCAATAGTTTCTTATATTTGCAATCCGCTAAACAAAGGGCGTCGTGGCCGAGCGGCTAGGCTGGGCTCTGCAAAAGCTCCTACTCCGGTTCGAATCCGGACGATGCCTCAAGAAGAGATACAGAAATGTGTCTCTT
>NZ_JAYURN010000020.1:0-2324 GCF_043756175.1 Flavobacterium sp. | reverse complement strand
ATTAACATGAATTTATTATTCTGTTTTGATTTTCACAGAATGATTTGAATATGTTTGTAATCAAAATATTACGAATGATAAAAATCTACTTTTCTCTTCCATTACTGTTTTTTGTATTTCAATCTGGTTTCTCGCAAACCGATAAATTAATTAACGGCAAAGTTTTGCACGAACAATTTCCTGTCGCAAAAGTTGAAGTGGCTAATTTTAATTCTAAAAAAACTACAATTACAAACGCAGCCGGGGAATTTTCTATTTTGGTAAAAGCGGGCGATGCAATCCTTTTTATTTCAAAAAGCCATGATATCAAAAAAATTGTACTGGATCAAAAAACCATTGACCAAAACAATCTTATTATTTCACTAATCCTTAAGCCAGAACAATTAGAGGAAGTCGTGATTACAAAAATGCCTTCTATTAAATTAAGTACAGACAAAGGGTATGAGCAAGGGAAGCTTGACAAATATGCATTAGAGAAATCAGCAAGAAGTTTAAAAACGGGGGTTTACAATGGCAGTATTGAAAATGGTATGGATTTAATGCGCATTGGCGGGATGATTTTAGGCTTATTCATAAAAGAAAAAGATGAAGTCAAAAAAACTCCACCAAACATAGAATTTACAGCATTGGCAAAAAGCAGCTGTGATCAAAAGTTTTATATCGAAACTTTAAAATTAAAACCAGACGAAATACCTCTTTTCCTTCAATTTTGTGATGCCGATCCTAAATCGAAAACACTAATCGAAAACAGCAATATTTTATCGATGATGGATTTTTTATCGTCCAAGAATATTGAATTTAAAAAACTCTAAGATTTTGAAAAATAGTTTAGATTTCTCATCACAAGATCAACTGATTACTTGACTAAAAACTGTCAACTACTTATTCAACCACCAAATACTCGCATTCAATACAGCAGCAAAACTTACCCAAGCTAAATACGGAATGAATAAATAGCCCGCGATTCTATTAATTTTAGAAAATTGGATATAGGTTTCGTAAATCATTAACCACAATACTATAATCTCTAAACCGGCCAGCATTGGGTTGTGCAATCCAAAGAACAAATAAGACCACAATGCATTTAATGCCAATTGTATTGCAAAGAAAATCAATGCTTTTTTTACGATCTCTTTTTCAAATTCGATTCGGTTCCACACTAATCCTGCAGCAACACCCATCATAATATAAAGCATACTCCAAACGGGTGCAAAAATCCAATTGGGCGGATTAAAACTAGGTTTAACCAAAGTTGGGTACCAAGTAACAATTGCAGAACGGGTAACCATTCCTGATAAATAACCAATCGCAAGACAGGTTACAACCATCGTTAAAATTCGAGTAATCTTAGTCATAATTATATTTTCTAATGTGGACCAAATTTAATCAAAACTTTAGTACAAATCGATAAATAAACGAAACAAAGAGTAAACCAAAAAAAGTATCTTTGCATAAATTTTATCATTCATGTTTACAGCAAACGATTTTATTCCAAAAAAGTATTCACAATCAGTAGAACAAGGCAATTTCCAATGGAGTGCGCCCAGTAATATTGCTTTGGTGAAATATTGGGGAAAAAAAGACAATCAAATCCCTGCAAATCCTTCAGTGAGTTTTACGTTGAATAATTGCAAGACAATTACCAAATTGGCTTTTGCCAAAAAACAAAATGATGGCACATTCTCCTTTGATTTACTTTTTGAAGGAAAACCAAAAGAAGATTTCAAACCAAAAATCCAAAAATTCCTGGAGCGAATTGAAATCTATCTGCCATTTTTGAAAGACTACCATTTCACGATTGATACGGAAAACACATTCCCGCACAGTTCCGGAATTGCTTCTTCGGCATCTGGAATGGCAGCTTTGGCGATGAACTTGATGAGTTTAGAAAAAGCATTAGACCCAGAAATGACACAGGAATATTTCTATCAAAAAGCATCTTTGCTAGCACGCTTAGGTTCAGGAAGTGCTTGCCGTAGCGTGAAAGGACAAGTGGTAGTTTGGGGAAATCACGCAAATATCTCCGGAAGTTCCGATCTATTTGGAGTTGAATTTCCAAATGCTGTTCATGAAAATTTCAAGAATTACCAAGACACTATTTTATTGGTTGACAAAGGTGAAAAGCAGGTTTCGAGCACCGTTGGTCATGATTTAATGCATGACCATCCATTTGCTGAAAGGCGATTTGCACAAGCGCACGAGAATTTAGAGAAACTAATTACCATATTTGAAAAAGGAAACTTAGATGATTTTATCAAAATTGTAGAAAGTGAAGCGCTGACTTTGCATGCCATGATGATGACTTCAATGCCTTACTTTATATT
>NZ_JAYURN010000019.1:0-2326 GCF_043756175.1 Flavobacterium sp. | reverse complement strand
CTTTATTATAAAAGGTTAATTATTAATTCGTGGCAAAGATATAAATTTTTTAATATGTAAAATATTTTTTTATTTTTTTTTTAAAAAATAATATTTTTCGCCAACATTCTCATTTACAACAACTATTATGCCAGAGGCTCAATTTTAAGAAATATAACGGGTTAATTCAATAAAAGAAACTTTGTGGGGCTTTTTTTATAATCCATATGGCAAGGAGTCCGCTATCGTGCCTAAATAGCAGGGACTGATTTATGTCCTGATTTTTTTTTAGAAAATTAGAGCAATTCAAAATTCGAAATAGTATTCATTATAATAGTGGTAGCACCTTTATTCATTTGCACAAATGTTTCACATATATGTCCTTTCTCGTCTCTTTCAACCTCGATAAGGATTAAGTTCATTAAAGTGGTTTCCAGTTCCTTTTTATTGGAAATAGAAATACAGCCTTCAAGGTTTACTAAAGCACTCGCCTCTGTAAAATGAGAGTAGTTCGGGCCAATCACTATTGGAACGCCATAGGTAGCTGGTTCCAATATATTATGTACGCCAGGATTTCCAAATCCACCACCCACATAGGCAATGTCAGCATAACTGTAAATTTTCGTCAAAATGCCAATAGTGTCAATTATAAAAACGTCGTAATCAGCAAGATTTTTTTCCTTTCTTTCGCTGAATAAAACTGTTTTTGTGGCGATGCTGTTTTTTAGATGTTCAATTTGTTCTGTTTTTATATTGTGTGGTGCAATTATAAATTTGACATTGTATTTATTGGAATTGATAAAATCAACTAATAAACTTTCATCTTTTGGCCATGAGCTTCCTACTACGATGGTAAGTGTGTTGTTTTTGAACTCAGAAATAAAATCCAAAGAGTTGTCTTTTTCTAAAATTGCTGCAACTCGGTCAAAACGTGTGTCTCCTGAAACTGCAACATTGGCTTTGCCTAATTGTCTTAATAGTTTTTTTGAATTCTCATTTTGCACAAAAAAATAAGTAAATGTATCCAGTGCTTTTCTATAAAACCCGCCGTACCATTTAAAGAACATTTGATTTTCTCTAAAAATACCTGAAATCATGTAAGTTGGCGTTTTTAGCTCCTTAAGTTCGCTTAAATAATTTAACCAGTATTCGTATTTAATAAAGAAAACGAGTTCAGGCTTCACTAAAGTTAAAAACTCTTTCGCATTTTTCGGGGTATCCAAAGGCAAGTAAACCGTGACGTCCGCAACCGTATTGTTTTTGCGTACTTCATAGCCTGAAGGCGAAAAAAAAGTAACTACAATTTTATGGGAAGGAAATTTCTCTTTAATTTTTTCGATTACAGGCAGTCCTTGTTCGTATTCGCCTAAAGAAGCAGCATGAAACCAAATCGTTTTGTCCGAAGGTTTTATTTTTTGTTCCAAAGTTGGAAAAACAACTTTGCGACCTTCCACAAAAAGTTTGATTTTTGGACTGAAAATAGCGATTAGTTTTAAAGCTTGTGAAGCGAAAATTACAAATAAATTATAAAGGAAAAGCATCGTTAAAAATTTGTGTGCTAAATTACATCACTTTAAATAATTTTCATTGTAATAAGTCATTAAATAACTATTTTTGTTCTCGTTTTATAAAAGGTTTTATGGCGTTCAGTAACTTCAAACCATAAACTAGCATCGTCCTTAGGTCAGTTGAAGGATAAATTTTAAACAAAATCTCAATGAAAAAAATTCAAATGGTTGACTTAAAAAGTCAATATGATAAAATAAAAGATACTGTAAATACGGCTATTCAAGAAGTTTTAGATACCAATACTTATATTAATGGACCTCAAGTTCATCAGTTCCAAAAATCTTTAGAAAACTATTTAGATGTAAAACATGTTATTCCGTGTGCAAACGGAACTGATGCGTTACAAATCGCTATGATGGGATTGGATTTAAAGCCAGGAGATGAAGTCATTACTGCTGATTTTACCTTTGCCGCAACAGTTGAGGTGATTGCTTTGTTGCAACTTACGCCGGTTTTGGTTGATGTAGATATGCATAATATGAATATTTCTATTGAGGGAATAAAACGCGCCATTACACCAAAAACAAAAGCGATTGTTCCGGTACATTTATTTGGCCGTGCGGCTAATATGGAAGCAATTATGGCTTTGGCGGCAGCACACAATCTATATGTGATAGAAGATAATGCACAAGCAATCGGTGCCAATTGCAAGTTTTCTGATGGAACAAAAAAGAAAGCTGGAACAATTGGTCATGTAGGGTCTACCTCTTTTTTTCCGTCTAAAAATTTAGGTTGTTATGGTGATGGTGGAGCCATTTTTACAAATGATGATGCTCTG
>NZ_JAYURN010000018.1:0-2333 GCF_043756175.1 Flavobacterium sp. | reverse complement strand
CACTACGGAAACCGGAATCAGTCCGGGTTACCGTTGACGAATAAACCTTAACCAATACTTCGTTGTCTTTCGGTAATGGTCTAGGAACTTCCAACAATTTGGCAACTTCTGGTGCTCCATATTTGGAATATACAATTGCTCTCATTTTCTAAATATTTTGTTGTTTCTAGGTTATTTCCTACACTTGCCACTAACGTCAGTTCGTCTAAAAACCTCTGAACAAATTGATTTTTATTTATTAGAAAGTAAACATATGCGATTAAAACTATAATTATTTTTCTTTTTAAAACTACCTCTAGTTCCGTTCAACACAGGTTTCATTGTTCATGCTGCGCACGCAACGAAACCCTTAGTTGTTAGCAATAGTATCATTTTTTACTAATGATTATTCAATAGCCACATTGCGACACTTGCTCTACAATCATCATTATTTTCTGCATTATAAAAATTGTTAAACCAATTTCTATTTATGTTTTCTCCATTGTTCATAGCATTTTTAGCGTCTATTAGCCAAGCTTTAGGAATAGATTTCATAGGATTGTTGCCATTAAATTTAAATGAATTTAAGTCATTATTTTGTTCCAGCCAACTATTGAAAGAATAATTTGCATAATGTGGTTGTCCATCTTCCATATAAAAACTTCTGAGAAGATACTAAAACTCTATTCCAGTCATTTCGTCTATTTCAGTACTTTTTTTTGAATCCCCCAACGTTCCTAAAGCTTCTCGATGGCGGGGGCAGATAAAACAAAATCTTTAAATTAATCACAAATTTTGCAAATACAAAACCAACTTTAAATTCAAAACTTTAGCCCCGCTAATGCCAAACTGCCCGTTAGCGGTTCGGCTATATTGTCGTCAATATTTCCATTGTTTCTTTTTCTTTTACGGATATTATTTTTAATATTTCTGATGCTTGTTGAATATATTTAAAATCTCTTGTTTCACTTACTTTTTCAAATAGTTGAGAAACCGAAGTCCAAAGTTCTGCAATTTCTACAAATGCTTCATATCCCGTTTTCAGTTTGTCAAGTTTCAATATTTCGTAACTTTCTTTAAGAAAATCTCTGTATAAGTTTCTAAATAATGCTCCGCCTGTTCCTGCTTTTTCCATCAGCATTGCACTTGTTTTGAAATCATTTTCTATGTCATCGCTTGCTTTAAACCATTTAATTATTTCAGCACTCGTTTTGAAAATTCCTTTGTAGCCAATATTTGTAATTGGTGGATTTATATGTTCAGTAGCGTTATTTCTAATTGCTGTTATTATTGCAGTTTTTAAATCAAAATTTTTATCAGTTTTACGCAAAGTATAATACAAATTTTTTGAAGACATTGGACCTTTTTCTGCTCTTGCTAGTGCTAAACTTTTCAAAGTTGTTTTTACTTCCCCGCCTTGTTGTTTTGTGTCTACTAAAAATGCGTTTTCATCATCATAACCATAAAGTGCAGTATAATGTCCTGCAAAATGAAATGGTCTTGAAAAATATTGCAAATGAAAACAGTCTAATTTTAAGCCGACTGCTTTTCCGTTGTCAATTAGTTCTTTTACGTTTTCCCAAGCCTTTTGGATTGATGCAGTTTCCTTTGCATTCAATTCTAGGTTTAGATTTCTTGCAATATTTTCAGTTAATAAGTCTGGTTTTACTCGGCCGCCAATGAAAGGAAAATTCATTGATTTCATATTCCAAAAAATAAATCCAAGTCCTTCACCTAAACCAAAAAGCATTGGCTCTGAAAGTTCAATTCCGATTTGTTGCAACAAAGTTCCTGTTGCAGTAGTTTCACAATGTTGTCCGTTAAATGGCTTTAAATTTTCTATTTTCATTTTTTTAACCGTGATTTTTTTTAGCTGACCGCTAACGTCAGTTTGTCTAAAAACCTCCAAACGACCTTTATTTTATTAATTAGGAAGTAAATATACAGGATTTAAACTGCCTCTAATTTCCGTTCAACACAGGCTTCATTGTTGGCTTTTCAAGCCCAACGAAGCCTTAGCTGTTGTAGTCAGTGCTTTATTTTGATACTTTAGACTTTTTAATGTTCAAAGCTTTCTGCTTTATCCATTGAATTGAAATATCAACAGGTGCAGTAATATTGCCAGAAACAGTATTATGTCCTAATGTTGAAAACAAGGTATATTCGAAAGGTTTGCCTTGAACTTTAAATGTATTTAAGTGCTCTATGCACAATTTTACGGGAATTTGGATATCTTTCTCACCAAAAAGCCAAAGTCCTGGAATTGAAAGAGTATTCAAGTAATTTTTTGGGTCAGTAGTGGTAAATTGATACCTGTCTGGGTCATTTTTAGTATGTTCACGAGCATCTGATTC
>NZ_JAYURN010000017.1:0-6383 GCF_043756175.1 Flavobacterium sp. | reverse complement strand
ATTTTTAAGTATATTTGGAGAGGAAATCGCTAAAGAGTAGCGACAATCTACCCAAATATGGGTGTATATGCGCTACTTTGTAGCGAGTATATACAAGTTATGGGCTAGTTTCGAGCAACAAACCGCTGAAAGAAACTCATCAAAAAAAATAAAAATCGAAAATAATTCAAGCGAATGTGGAAAACCGTAAAATGATTCCAAACATTAACTTTATTTTCGCCAAAATAAAGTGGAGCAGAAACCACTAAAATAAACGGAGAGTTACCGAAAATCTTTAAGAGTAGGGAAATTAAAAACAAAACAATATGTTATCAAGGATGTTTTACAAAATCGTATTAAGTTTAAGTCTAATTTTGGTTATGCAACAAAACACATTTGCACAAAAAACAAAAGACGAGTTAAAAGCAGAAAGAGAAGTTCTTAAAGCCGAAATGAAATCAAAAGATGCAGAAGATCGAAAAGCTAAATTTGAAAAACTAGCTGAACCTAAAGCGTCAGGTATTTCAAGCGTAGATGGACTTGCTACAAATTCAGCAAAAATGTTAGTTTCAACTAAAGAAATTAATACCATTATTCCTGAAATGTACAAAAGAACAGTTGGAGAATCTGTGGATGGTGTTGCTGATGTTACTGTAAAAAAACCAACCTTGGCTGAACTTACAGATTTAGGATTAAACATTGCAACGCAAATCAAAGCAGTGTCAGATGCTTCCGCATCTGTTACAACTGCATCTGCGGATTTAAAAAGCGCAGGAATGATGCAAGCACCTAAAGGTGCTAAATCATTAAATTTTTCTAAAGATGTTTTAGGATTAGTTTTACCTGAATTAAATCTAAACTTAAAAGTTGTAAATAATTTAATTGCAACTTTGAAATCATCAGGAAACTACTAACTAATATGAGAAATTTAAATTTTCTTTTATTGTTCTGTTTTGTGAATAGCCTAATCGGCTATTCACAAACAGCAATAAAACCAGTTTTAGGTGTTGCAGAATTTACATCCGAAGTTAATTCTAAATATTCAGGTGCAGTTGCTGAAAAAGTTGTTCAAATCGTAACTAATACAAAAAGATTTACCGTTGTTGATAGAACAAGTTATGATAAGGTAAAAGCGGAACTCGAATTCCAAAAATCAGAAGCGTTTCTTGATAGTAAAAACACTGTAAAACAAGACGTTGCTTTAGCCGCTCAAAATATGATTGTTGGAAATATTTTAAAAATGAGCGTTTACGCTATGAAAAATACAGACGGTAGTATAAATGGATATAAATCAAGCGTTGCTTTTACTTTAAAAGTTAATGAAGTAGAAACAGGTAAAACAACAGAAGCTGAAAGTTTTCAAACCGAAGTTAGTCCTTTAATGTTATCGCCTGAAAGTGCAGTAAACGAAGCTTTAAAATCTATTGAGCCGAAATTAACAGCGTATTTTATTAAAACATTTCCTTTGACAACAAAAATCAGTAAAATTCTAACTATAAAGAAAGAATCCGCATCAACAGTTTTAATAGCAGGCGGAAAAGAGTTTGGTTTTAAGGAAGGAGATAAATTAATCGTTGAAAAAAACGAAATGATTGATGGCAAACCATATCCATCTCAAATCGGAGAATTAAAAATTGTTAAAGTAGCAGGAGATGATTTTTCAGAATGTACAGTATCAGATGGAGGAAAAGAAATTTTAGCAAGATTTAATTCAGCAGAAAAATTGAATTGCAAATTAATCGTAAAATAAAATATATGTCAACATTAAGAAAATTATGTGTTTTAGCAATTTTCATTTCACTTTCAATAACCTCAAGTTGTAGTAAAAAAATACTTCCAACTTCCGAGGTTAATTTTCTTTCAGGAAACGATGGTACAATTACTATGAGAGCAATTGGTAATGGAGCAAATCAACTAGAAGCAAGTAGTGAAGCAGAAAAAAACGCTATTAATGTTCTGTTTTTTAGAGGACTTCCAGAATCTGAACAAAAAATTGCTTTAATCGGAACAAATGAATCGGAAGAAATAGAAAAACATAAACAATATTTTGAAAAGTTTTATGCTCAAAAAAGATACAAAACTTTTATTATGTCAAGTATTCCAGTAAGCGATTTTGCAAAGCAAAATGGAGGAATTAAAAGTTTAACTTTAGATATTAAAGTTAATTTAGTTGCATTAAGAAAAGACCTTGAACAAAACAATATAATCCGTAAGTTTGGATTTTAAAATAAATTTTATGAAATATAGATGTATAAATCACATTGTTTTATTTGTAACGCTTTGCGTTACAAATTTTGCGTTTAGTCAAAATTCTGCAACAAATAGTGGCGGACAAGTTGTTACGGTTCAACCCAAAATAATGGTAATTCCGTACACAAAAGAAGGAGAAGATTTAAGAACAATTCTAGAAAATGACCCAAATAAAAGAATTGCAATCACTAAAATAAAAGAAGGTTTTGATAGTAGAGGTTTTACAACTGTTGATTTCATTGCAAAATTAAAAGCAGCAAAAGACAATAATGCTTTTACATCGGATAATCAAACAGATATAAAATCACAAATAATTCAAATGTCTGGTGCAGATGTTTATGTACAAGCAGAAGTTATTATTGACAACGGTAGTTCGGGCAATGCTGTTAAACTTATTTTAACTGGTTATGAGGCTTCAACAGGTAATTCGTTATCAAATAAAGTTGGAGAAAGCGGAAGATTTTATACAGAGGATTATAACAAATTAGCTTCAAAAGCTGTTGAAAGTTGCATTGAAGATTTCTTAAATGTTATGCAAACCAAATTTACTGATATTGTAAATAATGGAAAATCAGTAATTGTTGATATTAGTTTTGATGCAGGTTCTCAACATAAAATGTCATCAGAAATTGGTTCAGATGGTTTGCCTCTATCTGACCAAATTGAAGCTTGGATGGAAAAAAACGCATTCAAAAATAATTATCATATTCAAGGAACAACTGACTTAAAAATGATATTTGACGATGTGAAAATTCCTTTAAAAGACCAAGCAACAGGAAACAATTATAATCCAAATAAATTTGCTCTTGAAATTTTTAAATTCTTAAAAGTGTTAGGTTTGCAACCAGCAAAAGATGTTAAAAGCAGTACCATTTATATAACAATTAAATAAATCAAGATGAAAAATATTTATTTTATAATAATAGCTTCGCTTATTTCATTAGTAACAAAAGCTCAAACAACAAACGAAATAGGTAAAATTTCTCTTTCGGTCGTTATGCCAGAAAGTATGGAGAATTTAGACGATTCTCAACTTTCAAAATTAGATACAAAAGTTTCTCAAATCGTTACAGTTTCAGGATTATCAGATTCGGGTTACAATAATAATTTTGTAATTTATCCGAAATTTGCTGTTAATGAAACTAATGTTGTTGAGGGCGGAATGCAAAATATAACTATTGTAAGTGTCGAATTAAGTCTTTTTGTTAAACAAGTAGACAACAATATTTTGTTTTCAACAATTAGCAAAATAATCAAAGGTAGCGGAAGTAGTAAAGAATTAGCAATTACTAATGCAATTACTAAAATTACTACAAACGACGCCGATTACAAATCATTTATCGATAAAAGTAAAACAAAAATCATTCAATATTACGAAACAAAATGTGCTGATATTATAAAAAAATCAGATGGTTTTGTAAAAACACAACAATTTGAAGAAGCATTAGGTTTACTTATGTCTGTTCCTGATGCTGTAAGTTGTTACACTCAAGTACAAGCAAAAGCAATCGAAGCTTACAAAGGTTTTCAAAAAAAGAATTGTACTAAACAAATGCAATTAGCACGAAATACAATTGCTACAAATGATTATGTTGGAACATTAAATATTTTGTCTGAAATTGATCCAGCTTCGCCGTGTTTTAAAGAATCTCAAAATTTGGCAAAAACCGTTGAATCAAAAGTAAACGCGGAAGAAAAGAAACAGTACGATTTTCAAATGAAACAATATAACGATGCTGTAAGTTTAGAAAAACAAAGAATAAACGCAATTAAAGATATTGCAGTTTCATATTATAAAAGCCAAACAACAGACATAAATTATACTTTAATCGTAAAATAGAAAATCTGTAGTAAATATAAAACCAGCCCATAACCGCCGTTTGGCAATATGGCGGGTTTAGGCTTAATTTGAAGTTGGTTTTGTGTCTGAAAGTTTAGTCATAAACCGAAAGTTTAGGCTTCCTTAATCCGCCACATCGCCAAGCGGCATCACGTTATGGCTCAGTGCCGAATCGACTCTGGTTACTACAATCGTGAATATTTATCTTCTCACTTTTGAGATTTTTACGCCTAAAATCGCTTCTGAACTGACTCAAACCGAAGTTTGAAATGTGTACCGAATTGAAAGCAAAAAAGTACCGAACTAAACGCAAAAAAGAGTGGAGAAAAAACCGTTGAAAATTATTTGGAACTTTTGAACTGCCGAAAATTGAAACCTAAAAAAACACCAAACTTAGCGCAGAAAAGTGTTGAGGAAAAACTTCTGAATTTGATTCGCTTACTTTTGAACTAAACGCAAAATATAGCTCTAAAAAATTCAGTGCCGATTCATAGCACCGCGCCATAACATCTGCTACAAGCAATTTGGGATTTAGTCTTGAATTTAAAGTTGGTTTTGTTTCAGGAAAATTTGGTCAACCCGAAAGTTTAGGCTAATTTAGTCCCAAACTGCGTGTAGCAGCGGGACGTTATAGGAAAACTTTTATCAACATTACGGTTAAAAGAAAACAAAAAAATAACGTTTAAAAGAAAAATATATTTTTCTTTGGTAAGTAAAAATAAAATTTATGCCACTTAAAATTCTACTGGTCGACGACCATGTTATGATTACTGATTTCTACAAAATGGCATTAGCCGATTTAGAAATAAAAACTAAAATTAGCACAGCTAATTCTCTAGAAACTGCTTATAATTTTATTTTTACCCAAACCAAAACACAATCTATAGACATTATAATTCTAGATTTGAGTATGCCTGCATATTCAGAAGAAAACATAAACAGTGGAGAAGATTTAGCAAAATTAATAAGAATAAAATATCCTGAAATAAAAATTATTATTGTCACAGGTTATTGCGAAACCATACGTTTATATAACATTAGACAAAACATATATCCAGAGGGAATTCTAGAAAAATGTGATATTGATTATGATATTTTCATATCGGCATTTAATAAAATTATCAACGGAGAAATATACAGAAGCGAAACAGTAAAAAAGAACATTAGTGATAAATTAAACGATGATATTTATTTAGATAATACGAATAGACAAATCGTTAAATTAATATCGCAAGGTATTAAAACAAAAAATATTCCTACATATCTTCCCATAACTTTAAGTGGTATAAAAAAAAGAAAATTAAAAATCAAACAATTGCTAAAAATTGATTTTGGCAGTGATGAAGACATCATTAGAGAATGTAAAATAAGAGGCTTTATTTGATTTACTTAATGATTTTAATAATATGTTTTTTCAGAAAAATTTAACAAAACGGGTACTTTTAGTACCCAAGTAATATTTTAAAAACCCTTATTTTTGAAAAAAAATTAACAAAAGTTGTTAATG
Source organism: Flavobacterium sp. (assembly GCF_043756175.1). Taxonomy (GTDB): domain Bacteria; phylum Bacteroidota; class Bacteroidia; order Flavobacteriales; family Flavobacteriaceae; genus Flavobacterium. The sequence continues at coordinate 807 of NZ_JAYURN010000017.1, read as the reverse complement.
GTTTTAATTATCTAAATTTAAAAATTATGAAAAAAATTAGTTTAAAAAGCTTTGAAAATTCACTTTCAAGAAGCGAAATGAGAAACATTATGGCAGGTAGATATGCAACTCCAGAATGTAGTGAATCTTGCGGAACAGATTCGTTTTGTTCAGGTAACTCATCTTGCCCTTGTTGTAACGGAGGTTCTTGTGGTGCATAATAACTCACAATTTTAAAACTATAAGGGAAGAGTTGATAAAACGCTTTCCTTATAGTTTTTTTTTAATTCAAATTTTTATGTCATTTAGATTAATTATCATATTACTATATTTTTTCCTTTACTATAACGTATTAGGAGCTCAACAAACCAATCAAAATAATTGTTTTGAATTGAATGGGTTTCTTATACCTAAACAAAGTAACGGCTATATGTACATAAGTTATACAAATAACAATAATGTGAAAATTATTGATTCAACAAAAATTGTTAATAATAAGTTCACTTTAAAGGGCTACATAAACAGTCCCAGAATTTCATACATAAGTAATAACAACAAATTTAGGTTAGATGGTACTAACACTTCAATTATTTATCTCGAACCAAAAAGATTAATTATTAGTCTTGATTTTTTGGATTTTAAAACTTTAAAATTGGATAAAAGCAAGACTCAAGAAGATTACATAAAATTAATAGAAATTAAAAAAAATATTCCTTTAAAGCTTGATTCTATTTATAAGTTAAGAGGTAATTACAATAATGAAATAACCACATTAAATGATAGCGTAAAAAAAAATATTTTACTTAAAAAAATAGCTAATATAGAGGA
>NZ_JAYURN010000016.1:0-6412 GCF_043756175.1 Flavobacterium sp. | reverse complement strand
CACCAACTGAAGTTCATTTTTTAAAACTGCAATATCTTTAAAATAGTAAATCCCGATAACAGCAAGATCAGAGACAAACTCCTTAGGTTTTTCGACCAGTTCAATTATTTCATTTGCTTCATTTAAATTTACCACACCAAAAGCTTCCGGCTGATCAACTTGTTTAACCCAAATAACACTATCAGCATTTGCATCCAAATCAAAATTGGCACGAATTAAAGTATCGGCATACGCAATAACTGCTGGACCAGAAAGAGAATCCTTGGCACACATAATGGCATGACCTGTTCCTAGCGCTTCGTTTTGATAATAAATCGTTCCTTTTGCTCCTAATTTTTGAGCAATTGCAATAAGTTCTTCTTCTACTTTTTTGCCAAAACTTTCGTGAATAATAAAAGCTACTTCTTCGATAGATTGGTTTAAAACGCCAGCAATATCTTCAACCAAACGATGCACGATTGGTTTTCCTGCAATTGGGATTAAAGGTTTTGGTATTGTAAGTGTGTGTGGGCGAAGGCGTGAACCACGACCAGCCATTGGGACTATTATTTTCATATTATGTTTTTTAACCGCAAAGTTCGCAAAGGTTTTTCGCAAAGTTCACGAAGTGTTTTTTTTATTTAATTTGTTACAAACTTACTTCACTCCAGTGCTCCCAAAGCCGCCTTCTCCGCGTGAAGTTTCGGATAAATCTTGTACTTCAATCCACTCGGCACGTTCGTGTTTGGCAATAATGAGTTGTGCGATTCGTTCTCCGTTTTCGATTATAAAGGCTTCATTGGATAAATTTACTAATATTACTCCAATTTCTCCACGATAATCGGCATCGACTGTTCCTGGCGAATTGAGTACTGTAATTCCTTTTTTGAAAGCCAATCCGCTACGTGGTCGCACTTGTGCTTCGAAACCTATGGGTAACTCGATAAAAAGACCAGTTTTTACAAGTGTTCTTTCGAGTGGTTGTAACGTTATGGATTCTTGAATATTAGCACGAAGATCCATTCCTGCCGAAGCGATAGTTTCGTAGTTGGGTAATTCGTGTTGGGATTTGTTGATTATTTTTATTTGCATTGGTTTTTTAGGTTCTAAGTTACTAAGGTTTATCTTGTTTACGAAATGCCATAGCCCTGATAACAGTGGAAATCCTTTTTGTTTTTTTCTTTAAAAAACTAAAAGATTGTAACGGATAGCAGGAATAGCTTCTAATTTTTATTTTCTTTTTAATATTCGTATTAAGGTTTCTTTTTCGCTAAAATAAATAAAATACAAGAATATTAATATGATTCCTGTTTTTATAAAATAATTTTCTCGAATATATGGAATATAAAAAGAAATTGCTGAAAACACAACACTTAAGATTAAATATCCGAAGATTCGTTTCATATCATACGGGATTGGATATTGGTTTTTCCCTAGTGAATAGGAAATAAGCATCATACTTCCGTAAGCCGCTATGGTTGCAATAGCGGATCCGTAATAACTCATTGTTGGGATAAGCAAGAAGTTTAGTAATAATGTTACTCCTGCACCTACTACTGAGATGTAAGCTCCAATTTTTGTTTTGTCGATTAATTTGTACCAAACTGATAAATTAGTGTAAATCCCAAGAAAAAAGTTAGCAAATACAATTAACGGAACAACACTCATGGCTTGCCAGTAATTTGGGTTTGGGATAAGAAATATTTTTAATAGATCAGCAAAAACGATTACTACTAATGAGATAAAAGAGCCAAAAATCACAAAATATTTAGTTATTGTGGCATAGGTTTGTGGCGCATTCTCATTACTTGCATGACTAAAGAAAAACGGCTCGATTCCCATAGTGTATGCCGTTCGGAATAAAACCATAAACAGTCCGAGTTTGTAACATGCTGCATAAGTACCTACCTCTGATTCGGCAATGTTAGATGGGAGCAGTTTTCCTAGTAAAATTTTATCTAAGTGCTCGTTGATTGCAAAAGCAATTCCGGCGATGAGAATGGGTAAGCCATAGTTCATCATTCGTTTCCATAGCGCTTTATCTATTTTCCAATTTATATTTATGTAGTTAGGTGATAGTACTATAAATGTTAGTAAACTTGCTATAATGTTTGCAATAAAAACATATCCTATTTGGAAATTTTCTCTGTAAATGGTCGCGAAAAAACCATCCGGATTAGATTGAGCTATTTTTGGTAAATACAGCAAAAAGAAAAAGTTTAATGCTAGGTTTACTACTACGTTTCCAATTTTTATTATGGCATATTTGATAGGTCTTTGGTTGGCCCTAAGTTTTGAAAACGGAATTACAACTAGCGCATCCAAGACTAAAATCCAAACCGAGTAAGTAATATATTGCACATCTACTTTTGTAAAATACGCAATAGAATCTCTAAATAATAAAGCTAAGAAAAGAAAGGCGATTGAACTCCAAAAAATAGAAATTGTAGAAGTTGAAATTACTTTTTCTTTATTGGTTTCTGAATTATAAAATCTAAAAAAAGCAGTTTCAAAACCGTAACTAAGAATTACGTTTAGGAAAACCATATAGGCCATTACGATGGTTAAAACACCATATTCTGCTGGGTTTGACATTACACTTGGATTAGTGTAAAGTCGTACTAAAAAAAAACTTAACATTCGCGGAAGCACCATGGCTAGACCGTAAATGGCAGTTTGCTTAAAAAGATTTTTATATAAACTCAAAGTAAATAGTTAATTTAAGGAACAAAAATAACTAATTTCTTGGTCTTGCCGATGGATACATAAGCATTTCTTTTTCTTCAATTTTCGAAATTTTGTAATACCTTTTTTTGTTTTTATAAGTGTATTCTAAAATAGCTTCGTTTTCTGAAATTGGAAATGGTGTTTTTATTATTTCTTCTTTTTGAGAAGCGTTTGCATCGTCTGTAATCAAATCGTTTACTCTTCGGTTTATATCTCTAACAATATTTACGAAGTAAACATTGTCGGTTGATTCTGTAATTTTTGCTTTTTTATTTCTAAAATACAAATGATTTAAAACAAAGTCTTTAGATGGTTTTTCTGTAAATTCGATAGAAACATTTGTTCCGCCACCTCCGCCTCTTACACCAGCAACCCAGTTCTGATAAAATACTGTCTGGATTTTGGTATCAAAATATTTAGAGATTACCACCTGTGAGAAACAAGTTGAAATCCCGCTTAAAAAAAACAATAGTATGATTACACTTTTTTTCATTTTAATATGATTTGAATATATTATAAAGGTATAACAAAAAAGAGACCAAAAGATATTTTAATTCAATCCTTCTTCATCAAGAATTTTTACAAAATGAAACCCTTTTGGTCCAAAACCTTGATTATAAAAGAATCGATGTGCTTTAAAATTGTGTGTATAAGCATCTAAAACTATGTTTGTGCAAGATAAATCTAATGCTTTTTGGTTTACATAATCTGTTAGCATTTTTCCTATCCCTTTCGATCGATAGTCTGGATGCACAATAAAATTATCTATTTCTAAATATTTTCCTGACCAAAGTTTAATACCAAACCAACAACCCGTTATCCCAATACACTTTTCATTATCAAAAACAGCAATTTGGGTATAATTGCGCGTAATCATCTCCTGAAGATACGATTCGTATTTTTCGATTGTCAGTTTTGGATACAAAAATTGCATAACCTTAAATTGAGAAAGCATTTCCTGAATTGTTGTGAGTTCTTTTGTTTGCAATTTCTTTTATTTAAATTTTATCATAAAATTAATAAAAAAAAGAGGCTCACAATACGCGAGCCTCTTTAATATCTTGTTTTTCTTTTTTGAACTTAAAAATTTTAAGTTGTTGAAAACAATTATCCTTTCAAAGCTTCCGCTCCACCAACGATTTCTAAAATTTCGTTAGTAATTGCAGCCTGACGTGCTTTGTTATAAGTTAATTTCAATTGATCTCTTAACTCCGTTGCGTTGTCTGTTGCTTTGTGCATAGCAGTCATACGCGCTCCGTGTTCTGAAGCAAATGAATCTCTAATTCCTTTGTACAATTGAGTTTTCAATGATTTTGGAATCAATGTTAATACAATCTCTTCTTTAGAAGGTTCGAAAATGTAATCTCCTGTCGAAACTGCTTTATCAGATTTTATAGGAGCTAATGGCAAAAACTGTTCTGTTTGAACGATTTGTGTCGCTGCATTCTTAAATTGATTGTAAATTACTTCAATTTTATCGTATTCGCCAGAAACAAATTTATCTGTTAATGTTTGAGCAATTATTGACACATTATCAAAAGTTAATGCATCAAAAACAGAACTCTGATTGTCAATAACAGAAAGTGTTTTGCTTAAAACATCATTTCCTTTTTTGCCAATTGCAAAAACATCTACTTGTTTTCCTGCATAAAAATCTGCACGACTTTTTACTTCCTTAATTACATTGGTATTAAAAGCACCACACAAACCTCTATTTGAAGTGATGGCAACTACTAATACTTTTTTAATTTCACGTTGTTTTGTGAATTCTCCGCCCGCATTACCATCTAGTGTAGCAGAAAGATTTTGTAATAATTCCGTTAGTTTTTCGGCATAAGGGCGCATAGCTGTAATAGCATCTTGTGCCTTTTTCAGTTTTGCTGCAGAAACCATTTTCATAGCCGATGTGATTTGCATCGTCGATGAAACGGAAGTAATTCTATTACGGATTTCCTTTAAATTTGCCATTTTTATATTAGTCTAATGTCATAAAGTCATAAAGACAAAAGTCTTAAAATGTCGAACAATTCGTTTGACTTTAGACTTTCGGCTTTAAGACCTTTGACTTATTTTAGTTATATTTTGCTGATAATTCTTTAGCTGTAGCCTCGATAACATCTGTAATTTTGTCATCTAATTTACCAACTTTAAGAGCATCTAGCGTATCTCTGTGCTTGTTGTTTAAGTATTCGATAAAATCTTTTTCGAATTCTTTTACTTTATTTACAGGAACATTTCTTAATAAGTTTTTAGAACCAGCGTAGATAATAGCTACTTGATCTTCAACAGTATAAGGAGAGTTTAAACCTTGTTTCAAGATTTCAACATTTCTTTTACCTTTTTCAATTACGTTTAACGTAACAGCATCAAGATCAGAACCAAATTTTGCAAACGCTTCCAATTCACGGAATTGTGCTTGATCTAGTTTTAATGTTCCAGCAACTTTTTTCATCGATTTAATCTGAGCATTTCCTCCAACACGAGATACCGAAATACCTACGTTAATTGCTGGACGAACTCCTGAATTAAACAAATCTCCGTCAAGGAAAATCTGACCATCAGTAATCGAAATTACGTTTGTTGGAATATATGCAGAAACGTCACCAGCTTGTGTTTCGATAATTGGTAAAGCAGTTAATGAACCACCACCTTTTACGATAGATTTTAAAGAATCTGGTAAATCGTTCATATTTTTTGCAATATCATCATCAGCAATTACTTTACAAGCTCTTTCTAACAAACGAGAGTGTAAGTAAAAAACGTCTCCAGGATATGCCTCACGTCCCGGTGGTCTTCTTAACAAAAGAGAAACCTCACGGTAAGCAACTGCTTGTTTAGATAAATCATCATAAACAATCAATGCTGGACGACCAGAATCACGGAAATATTCTCCAATTGCAGCTCCAGCCATAGGTGCATAAACTTGCATCGGTGCTGGATCAGAAGCATTTGCAGCTACAATAACTGTATAAGCCATTGCGCCTTTTTCTTCTAACATTTTTGCAATTCCTGCTACAGTTGAAGCTTTTTGCCCAATTGCAACATATATACAAAATACAGGTTTTCCTGCATCGTAAAATTCTTTTTGATTTAAGATAGTGTCAATACAAACGGTAGATTTACCTGTTTGACGGTCGCCAATAACCAACTCACGTTGTCCACGACCTACTGGAATCATTGCATCTACTGCTTTGATACCTGTTTGTAATGGTTCAGTAACTGGTTGACGGAAGATAACTCCAGGAGCTTTTCTTTCTAAAGGCATTTCGTATAAATCACCACCTATTGGTCCTTTTCCATCAATAGGAAAACCAAGTGTATTTACTACACGACCTACCATTTGTTCTCCAACTTTTAGAGACGCAATTCGTTGTGTTCTTTTTGCTGTAGATCCTTCTTTGATTCCTGTAGATGGTCCTAAAAGTACCACACCTACATTGTCTTCTTCAAGATTCAAAACGATTCCTTCTAGACCGTTGTCAAATTCAACAAGCTCACCATATTGAACATTTGATAACCCGTAGATACGAGCAATACCATCTCCTACTTGTAGTACTGACCCTACTTCTTCTAGCGTTGCACCAGATTCAAAACCTGATAATTGCTTTTTTAATATTGCTGAAATTTCAGCAGGTTTAATTTCCGCCATAATTATTTATAAATAACTAGTTACTTAATTCTCTTTTTAATACTTGTAATCTGTTAG
>NZ_JAYURN010000015.1:0-20138 GCF_043756175.1 Flavobacterium sp. | reverse complement strand
TATTAATGATTTATTGATTTTAGTAAATTTAATTTATATCCAACAGGTTTAAAAAATTGGAGTATCCCGAAAATCCTTTAAAGAGTAGGGGGAATTATATAGATAAATAAGAAAATTAAAAAACAAAACGGAATGAACAAGTTAGCTTTCAATAAAGCTGCTGTTACAGAGTTAAATGGTATACAATTACAAACTGTAAATGGAGGAACAGGATCAACACAATATCTTGGTGATATTACTACATTTCTTAACGCCTCTAAAAACACCTTGTGTCATTCAGATGCTGCTAATTAATCATGAAAAAGCAAAACACAATCAACAAGCTGGCTTTTAACAAAGCAGCTGTTACAGAATTGAATGATCAAAAATTAACGGAAGTAAATGGTGGTAGCTATGGTCTCCTTTCTTTTATTGTAAAGGAATTATTAGATACTAGAGTTCCTATTATTGCATAATAACTAAAAGCTGTCGAGAGGCATCTTTTTAAATAAAAAAACGATGAAAAAACAAAATGCAAACAACAGATTGACTTTTAATAAAGTGGCTGTTACAGAATTAAATAATTCACAAATAATGAATGTGAATGGTGGATCAACTCCAACAACAGTTTCATCTGCTTCTTGTGCTATAGCTATAGCCAGTGCTGTAGTTGCAATATGGGATTGGTTAAATGATTAATTATAAAAATGAAAAAACAAAACACTATCAACAAGCTAGCTTTCAATAAAGCGGCTGTTACAGAGTTAAACGAAAATCAATTAAACAAAATAAATGGATTGTCATTTTCCTTGCCAGCATCGTCTTTAAAATGTATGGTAGGGTCTTTGGCAGATTATATTGAAACATTATAATAAACTTTAGAAAATGAAAAAACAAAACACTATCAACAAGCTAGCTTTTAATAAAGCGGCTGTTATAGAATTGAATGATGGTAATCTTCAAAACATCAATGGGGGAAGTAGAGATTTACTTTCTTTAATTGTAGAAACATTAGGATACGGCACTTGGTTGCTTGTAGTCTAAATCAAAGTTAACCAATTATTAAAAGCTATTGAAACAAAAAATCAATAGCTTTTTTTTAAAGTTTTAGTTATAAATCTTAGAAAAAATATCAAAAATTAAATTTCTCAAGAAGAATTTCAATACATATAAGATTTCGTTTTAAAAATCTGAAAATCAATATTTTAAACACAACTGTGTTGAACTTTTTTTATAAAAATAAGGTTTTTTAATTTTTTAATACCGTTTATTATAAGTTGATTTGCCAAAGAAATTAAAAAAGACACAAACTCCTATTTAGGATAGTCATAAAATTTAAAAAGAGGATGAACGAAAAAAATATTTTCCCAGAAGAAATTCTAAACAACACGATACAGTATCATGTTGTAAAACACAATAAGAAAACGTCGATACTTTTTTTTGTTACTTTTTTTGCATTGCTTATCGCGTGTGTATCATTACCATTTATATATGTAGATATTTATACGACTAGTAGAGGTACAGTAATATCACAAGAAAAAAAACTCAATATATATGCTCCAATAAATGGTAAAATATCTTTTTTTAAAATAGAAGAAAATCAAAAAGTAAAAAAAGGAGATACATTACTTATTATAGATCATAAAATTCTGAAAGAAAGAGAAACTTTGAATTCAGAACAAAGCTCAGAAAATTCAGTTTACCTAAATGATTTAAATAATTTGATTCAAAGAAACTATAATGCACTCAAATCCGAACAATATAAAAGAGAACTTTTAAAGCATCAGCAAGAATTATACAATCTGGATGTAATTATAAAAAACACCCAGACGGATTTTGACAGAAAAAATCAACTATACAATAAAGGGGTAATATCAAAATCAGAACACGAAAAATCACAATTAGATTTAGATAAAATAAAAAATGATAGAGTAAATATTATAAAGCAAACAGAATTGTTGTGGCAAAAGGAACTTACACAATTAAGTCAATCAAACAAAAGTATCAAGTCCAATCAGAAACAACTCAAGGAAGAAGAGAATAATTATATTATTACCTCACCAATAGACGGAGAATTAATTAATATGCAAGGTTTTCATGAGGGCAGTGTTGTAGCTCCAGGAAATGCCATTGTAGAGATTTCTCCAGATAAAGATATCATTGTAGAAACGTATGTGAATCCTTCTGAAATAGGATTTTTGAAAGAAGAGGGTGATGCTTTATATCAAATAGATGCTTTCAACTCGAATCAATGGGGTTTTGCTACTGGAAAAATTATTGAAATAAGTAAAGATGTAATCATAGTAAACAACATCCCTTTCTATAAAATAAAAAGTTCTCTGGACAATAAAAACTTATACCTTAAAAATGGTGCTGAAGGGAAACTTAAAAAAGGAATGACACTTACAAGCCGCTTTTTTATGACAAAAAGAACCGCATTCCAATTATTATTTGATGAAGTAGAAGATTGGTTTAACCCATACAACAATAAAAATGAGTAAAATAGAAATAAAACAGCATGACTTTTCTGATTGTGGTGCGGCATGTTTGGCTTCAATATCAGAGCATTATAACTTGAGTTTACCAATATCTAGAATAAGACAATATGCAAATACCAATCAAAAAGGAACTACTTTATTAGGACTAAGAGAAGCTTCAGTCAAATTAGGTTTTTTAGCAAAAGGCGTTAAAGCATCGTTCGAAGGGTTAAAAGACATTCCATTGCCTGCTATTGTGCATGTAATGATTAAAAAAGACGGGCACGAATTTCCACATTATATGGTCGCTTATAAAGTGACAGATAAGTATATCCTATTGATGGATCCCGCAGTTGGAAAATTAGAAAAAAAGAAATTAACGGAATTTGAAGAATTATTTACAGGTTACGCTCTTATTTTAGTACCAGATGAAGATGTATTTACGGAGAAAAATGAAAAATTTTCAAATCTAAAAAGAATGTCTTTTTTATTGATGCCTCATAAGTACATTTTAATTCAAGCTATTATTGGAGCAGTATTATATACCCTTTTAGGCTTTTCAGTATCTATATATGTGGGCAAAATAACCGATTTTGTTCTTGTAAGCGGCAACAAGAGTTTGCTCAACTTAATGAGTATTATTGTTATTGCATGTTTAGTGCTCCAGATTCTGTACAGTGTTTTGAAAGACGTTTTTATATTAAGAACCAGTCAGCAAATAGATTCTAGATTAATTTTAGGATACTACAAACACTTGTTCACAATGCCTCAAAAATTCTTTGATACGATGAGAATTGGAGAAATTATGTCAAGAATAGGTGATGCAGTTAAAATTAGAGCTTTAATAAACGAAACAGCTTTGAGTGTTTCCGTAAATATATTGATTGTCATTTTTTCATTCATATTTATGTTTACATTTTACTGGAAACTAGCTCTAATTATTTCCCTAATTATACCCTTTTATCTTATTATTTATTTCATCGCCAATAAATTAAACAAGAAAGTCGAGCGAGAAATAATGGAAAAAAATGCGTTGCTTGAATCACAATTAGTGGAATCAATCAAAAATATTGGAACCGTAAAAAGACTCTCGTTAGAAGATTTTTCTAAAATAAAAACTGAACTCAAATTTATCGATTTATTAAAAAGTATCTATAAATCAGGGATTAACGGAATTTTTTCTAGAACATCTACTGATTTTGTTTCAAGACTTTTTACAATAATTTTACTGTGGGTTGGAACTTATTATGCTATTGATGGGGAAATTACACCCGGAGAATTGTTTTCTTTCTATTCTGTAATAGGCTATTTTACTGGGCCTGCATCTCAATTAATAGGAACAAATCAATCCATTCAAAACGCTATGATTGCCGCTGATAGATTATTTGGTATTATGGATTTAGATCGAGAAGAAACCGAATCAAAAATAACCTTAACTAAAAATAATTTTGGAGACATTCATTTTAAAAATGTTGATTTCTCATACGAACTAGGACGATATATTTTTAAAGATTTGAATCTAAAAATTAAAAAAGGTCAATTTACCGCTTTTGTAGGCGAAAGTGGAAGTGGCAAGAGTACAATAGCGTCACTTATTCAAAACATATACCATCCTAAAGATGGAAAAATATTAATAGGAGAATACGATTTGAATTACATATCCAAGGACAGTATCAACACTTTAATTACAACCGTTCCACAAAGTGTCGAATTATTTGACGGAACAATTGCTTTCAATATTGCCATAGGTGATTCTGAACCAGATATGCAAAAAATAATTGACGTGAGTAAACAAGTTGGCGCTTATGATTTTATCGAAGCGTTGCCTAACGGATTCAATACGTATTTAGGCGAATTTGGCGCCAATCTTTCAGGTGGAGAAAGACAGCGAATTGCTTTTGCAAGAGCATTATATAAAGATCCAGAAATTCTAATTCTTGACGAAGCTACTTCGGCTTTAGATTCAGAATCAGAATTGGTAATCAAGAAACTAGTCGAAGATTTATCAAGCCAAGGCAAAACAATAATAGTTATTGCACATAAGCTTCAAGCGATTAAAAAGGCAGATGTTATTTATGCTTTCAAAAAAGGAGAAATTATAGAATCTGGATCTCACGACGAATTAATGTCTCAAGAAGGCTACTATCATAAAATGTGGAACAATATAAGTTTATAACAAAATTAACAAAACATGAAAAACTATTCTTTTACTAAAACAGCCATTGTAAGGACTCCTTTGGGAGAAAAGCAAATAGACTTATCTTGGGAAAAAATTCTAGAAATTTTTTCTAAAAAAGAAAATAGAGAAGCTCTTTTTATAGGTTCTCCAAATATTTATAATGCATTAGTATTATGGGAAAAAGGCGAAGCATTTCAAGCCGAAGATGAGCTAAAGAACCTTAAAGGATCGCTTTATAAATATGCTTCAAGACTATCAAATAGAAGTACACCATTTGGAATGTTTTCTACGGTTTCTGCTGTAGATGTAACACCTGAAACGAGTTTAAATATTCAAGAAAGTATTTTGGGTAGATATACCAAATATGATATGTATTTTCTAGGAAGCTTATTGCCTATTTTGACTAAAGAAGATTCTATTCGGTCGGTGCTGAAATACCGTTCTAATAATTCATTGTACACCGTTTTCGACAAATACAGGTATGTTGAATATTACTTTAAAGAAAACGTACGATTTCATAAAATCTCAGAAGTAGAAATCACAGAATATCTAGATCTAATTTTAGAAAAAAGTAAAAACGGAATTTTAATCAAAGATTTAATCCCGATTTTAATTTCTGAAGATATTACTGAACAAGATTCACTAGAATTCATAAACACACTTATTGAAAGTCAATTTATAGTTTCTGAATTAGAATTCACGATTACTGGAGAAGATTATTTCGAAAAAGTATTAAAAATATTCTCTGAAGAAAGATTTGATTTTTATGAAGGACAAGTCGTAAAAAAATTATTAACCAACCTAAAAAATAAAATAAATGATCTTGATCAAAATATTATTAACGATCCTTCTTTATATTCTGAGATTCATAAACTTCTAGATGAAGAAATAAATAATGTAGATATTTCTAAATTATTTCAAGTAGATAGTTTTAGAAAAATTGAAAATGGAACCATCGGATTTAAAACATTAAAAACATTGCGCCCTGCTATAAGTGTTTTGAATAAATTACAATCCAGTTACGAAAATCAAAACTTAAAAGAATTCAAAAGAAAATTTCAAGAGCGATATGAAGAATATGAACAACCTCTTGTAAAAGTTTTAGATCCTGACATAGGAATTGGTTACGGTAAAAAATCTGGGGCAAAAGCACCTCTAGTTGATGAGTTGGCAATTAATCCAAATTATTCAAAAGAAAGACAAGTGCTTTTTGATGACAAAAAAACTTTTTTATTAAAAAAACTCATTCAATCCACAAAAGACGGCTCAGCAACAGTAGAACTTACAGACGATGAGATAAATAAATTTGAAGAAAACGAGGCAATATACCCTGATACATTTTCTGCTTTTTTAAATATCTTTAACGAAAATGGAAAAGAAAAAATCCATCTTAAATCTATTTCTGGACCTTCTGCTAATGGATTAATTGGGAGATTCACACATTTAGACTCTAAAATATTAGATCTATCAAATGAAATTTCTTCGTTAGAAAATCAATTACACCCAGACAAAATAATTGCAGAAATAGTTCATTTGCCACAAGCAAGAACAGGGAATATTTTATACAGAAATTTTCAGCGGGATTATGAAATCCCCTATTTAGGAAATGCTTCGGTAGATCAAGAGCATCAAATAGCAATCGATGACTTATATATATCTATTAACAAAATGAATAGAGTAGTCATTTTTTCAAAAAGGCTCAATAAAGAAGTTATTCCAAGACTAAGTAATGCACATAATTTTAGCTCAAACGCACTTCCTATTTATAATTTCTTGTGCGACATTCAAAATCAAGAAGCCACAGGTTTTGGATTTAGTTGGGGAACTCTACAATATGATTTTGATTTCCTACCTAGAGTAAGTTACAAAGAAGTGGTATTGTCTAAAGCCACTTGGAATATTAATAAGATCGCCATAGATGCAATACTTGCTAACGATGAGTCTAAAGCAGTTGAAGTAGTTAGAGGTTTTCAACAAGAGAGAAATATTCCCGATGTAATATATTTTACACAAGGAGATAACGAAGTGGTAATCAACTTTAAAAACGATTTAAGCTGTCTTGTTTTTTACTTTATGCTAAAAGGCGAAAAGATGATTCAATTAAAAGAGTTTTTATTTGATGATGACTCGATAACCAATAATTACTGTAATGAAATTATTTTTTCGGCTCATAGAAACATTGAAGTTAAAAAAGAAGCTGTAACTGCTGGGTATGTTCCAGAAGAGAATAAAAACAATGTGATTTCTTCATTTTCAATAGGCGAAAAATGGCTGTATTATAAGTTCTATTGTGGTGAAAGAGCGGGAGAAGAATTGCTTAATAGAGCTATAAATCCAATCGTAGAAGAATTGCAATCTAAAAAAATAATAGACAAATGGTTTTTTATTAGATACCAAGATGCAAGTGGACCACATTTAAGATTTAGAGTGCTTCTAAAAAACACTGATTTTTTTACTGAAAGTATTCAAATTATAAAAAAACATATAAAACCATTCGAAGACACACAAATCATTTGGAAAACCCAAACCGATAATTACTTAAGAGAATTACAACGATATGGCTTTGAAGCTATAGAAGATACGGAAACACTTTTCTATAACGATAGTCAGTGTACATTAGAGTTTGCAGATATGATTGAAGGAGATTCTGGAGAAAAAGTAAGATGGTTGTTCTCTTTATTATCAATGGATCATTTATTAAACGACTTTGGATTTTCTTTAAATGAAAAAATTGAAATTTTAAAAGTAGCAAAAATTAGTTTTGGAAAAGAGTTTAATAGAAACGGAAATTTGAATAAACAAATCAACGAAATGTTTGCCCAAAATGAATATGAGATTGAATGTTTCCTCAATGAAGAAAAAATAGAAGAAATGTATCACCCAATTTGGGATGTTATTAGAAACCGATCTTATAAAAACAAGGAGGCAGCTCAAAACATCAGACAGCTTTTTGTTGAAAAAAAATTACCTACATCACTTCATAACGTTGCCATAAGCTACCTTCATATGATTTGTAATAGAGTGTTTTTATCAAAACAAAGAGTACACGAAATGGTTGTTTATGATTATTTGTACAAATATTATAACAAACAACTGCACGTGGGGAAACAAACTAACAAAGAAGTAGAATTAGCAAATTAAAAAAACTATGAGAGCATTAGCAGTAGTAACTTCGTCATTATTTGAAATGATTGACGATCACGATAAACATTTAATAGTAATTGACGATTTAAAAATTCCTTTGGCATTCGTCGAAGGAACTAAACCTGATTTTGATAGTCAATCGGATCAATGTGCTGATTTAGTTTTGGTAACTAAGTCTAGTTTCTCATTAAATTATCGCGATTTAGGAATAATTGAAATGGCTTGGAACAGATTAAAATCCGTTGAAGAACACACGTATTACCCAATAGGTTCTGATTTTTCCGGATATGTGGAAGCAGTTGGCAAAAATGTCACATCATTAAAAATAGGAGATTTAGTAATTGCTGACTGTTTTTTCCCGGAACCTAAAAATGGAGTTATGCCTGGTATACCATCTAATCATTCTAGTCGAGAATTCGAAATATACCATCATGCAAAATTATTAAAAGTACCTTCTAATATTACGGATTACGAAGCAGGAACATTAAGTATAGGAACACAAACCGCCACTTCAATGGTCAGAAAAGGAGATATAAAAAAAGGAGAAAATGTTTTAATAACATCCATAACATCCAACACTTCTTTTTTCTTGCTTAATAATCTATGGGACAAAGATTGTAATGTTTATGGACTTTCTTATTCTGGGGAGAATATAGGGGCGGTAAGAAATCATTTCCCTTTTATCAAAGATGTATTTTCTATAAAAGAAAATAATATACCACAAGATGTTATGTTTGACATTGTTTTAGATGCTTTTTCAGACACGTATTTAGAACGATTAATTCCAAAACTAAATTCGAATGCGAGGTATGTAACTTGCGGAATTTTTAATCAATCAAATGACAAAATAACTAGTGTTAAGCCCACTAATTTGTCTATGTTAATTGCAAATTTAATGATGAAAAATGTTAGTTTTATAGGAAATTGTTTGGGAAGCACTCAAGATTTAATTGACGGTTTAGTTCAGTATAAAAATCATAAAATGGTTATTGATAAAGTGTTTACCGAAGAAGATTCATTGTCAGATTTTATTACAAAATCATATAATTTGGATGGCAATAAGTTTGGAAAAGTGGTATACCAATATACGAATGATCTCAAAAAATAAATTAAAAACAATTAGATTTAAGAAAGAGCAACCGTTTTAGTTGCTCTTTCCGTTTTTAATATCGATTTCGAAACCAAACCTTCATCCATTCTCGTTTTAAGACAAGAAATGCTACTTGGGCAGAAAGCTCTGAAATATCTGAACCGTCCATGTTTTTAATTTGTTCTTCAGGAACATCAATAATATAGAGCAGATTGAGGTATTCGGCAAATTTGTATTGTATTAATCGATAAATCTTTTCGTGTAACTGAATCTTGAGTTCTTCGGGAGAAGTGCTCATTGGGAGATCTATCGCTTCATTGGCTAAATTGAAATCTTTGTTAATTTGTTCAATCAATTTTAGATATAAATTCTCGCTTGCTGCTTCAGAAAGTAATAAATCGGTTGTATTTGGTGAAATAAAATTCATTTTTTTTAATTTCAATATCAAAAATCAATTACAACTTTCAAACATTGACATTGATTTTTTACACATTTCTACTCATTAAATTTTCACCAAAAGCTCTTAACATTATCTTTTTCTCATTAGAGATGTTCATTTTTTCTAAAGTTTCAAAAGATTTAAAAGTATAATCTTGAATTGCTTTTTGTGTTGCTTCCGATGCTTTCGTCTGATTAAATATTTCTTTTACAGAAGCTATTTTATCTGTATTATCTGTAGGTTGAATAGAAAATAAATGCAATAGTTGTTCTTTTTCTTCAGTTTGAGCAAATTCTATTGCTTTGAGGTACAAATAGGTTTTTTTATTTTCAATAATATCTCCACCTACTTGCTTTCCAAATGTTTCTGGATCACCAAAAGCATCTAAATAATCATCTTGCAACTGGAAAGCTATACCAAGATTTAGCCCGAAATCGTATATCAGATTGGCATTTTCTTCGGAAGTTTCAGCTACAATCGCTCCCATTTTCATAGCTGCACCAACTAAAACTGCCGTTTTATATTCGATCATTTTTAAATATTCAGGAATGGTAACGTCGTCGCGGGTTTCGAAATCAACATCATATTGCTGTCCTTCACAAACTTCAAGTGCCGTTTTGCTGAACAACTTTGCGAGATCACGAAAAATATTAGGTTCATATTCTTCAAAATGTTGGTAAGCCAAAATTAACATCGCATCTCCTGACAAAATCCCGGTATTAATATTCCATTTTTCGTGAACCGTTTCGTTTCCTCGTCGTAATGGCGCATCGTCCATAATGTCATCGTGAACTAGCGAAAAATTATGAAAAACCTCAATTGCTGTAGCTGCCGCCAATGATTTTTGACAATCAACATCAAAAATTTCGGTTGCCATTAATGTTAAAATTGGACGCATTCTTTTCCCGCCAAGAGATAAAATATATTCTATTGGTTTGTAAAGATTTTTAGGTTCTTTAGTTAAATGCAATTCTGAAAAATAATCTGAAATAAGCTCTTGATAATGCGAAATGGAATGCATGCTTTAATTTTTTTGCTAAAATACTCTAATTCTGTCACAACAGCAAAATATAATGAAATGTTAAATTTAAGTAAATACTTTGGAAACTATTTTAGTATTTAAAGTTTCCTGATTATATTTGCACTGAAATTAAATGTAAAATGAAAGAAAAAATCATCAAAAAAGCGACAGATATGTTTTTGAAAATAGGATTCAAAAGCGTAACTATGGATGATATTGCTTGCGAAATGTGTATTTCTAAAAAAACGATTTATAAGTATTTTAGTAACAAAGAAAAACTTATCGAAGAAGGGACAGAAGTGATTCATCAAAATATTCATCGCATTATAAACGAAATTGTATCTAAAAATTATAATGCAATAGAAGAAAACTTTGAAATACGAAAAATGTTTAAAGAAATGTTTCAAACAATAGATACTTCCCCTGTTTATCAACTCAAAAAGCATTATCCTGAAATCTACACAAAAATGATTGCCAATGAAATAGAAGAATGTAATGCGGTTTTTACTCAGAACATTCAAAAAGGGATTCATCAAGAATTGTATCGAGAAGAAGTTGATATTGCCACTTGTGTAAAATTTTATTACACCTTGATTTTTTCCATAAATGAAAACACTCAATTAGAACGAGATGTTCATGATTTAGAAGGAAAAGCATTAGAATACCATACCAGAGCTATGGCAACTCCAAAAGGAATTATAGAACTAGAAAAACAATTATCAAACCTAATATAATCATCAATCCATGAAACACAAACTAATATTTACCTTATTCTTGTTTGCATCAATTTTGCAAGCACAAGATAAAAAGGAGAGTTATTCTCTTTCCTTGCAACAATCAGTAGAACACGCAATTCAAAATAATTATTCGGCAATAAATGCCAATAGAGATATTGAAGCTGCAAAACACAAAAAATGGGAAACAACCACAATGGGTTTGCCACAAATTAACGGGACTGTTAGTTATCTAAATAATTTGCAGTACACGAAACAAGGAGTAACAGGTGGAGGTACTTTTGGTGGTGAGCCAGGTTCGGTTTCAACCATTGCTTTTGGAACAAAACACATTATGAATGCTGGAGTAACATTAAGTCAATTACTTTTTGACGGATCTTATTTAGTTGGTTTGCAATCGGCAAAAGTATATTTGAAGATATCGGAAAATGCAAAGCTGAAAACCAGTCAGGAAATCAGAGAAATTGTTGTTAATTCCTATGGAAACGTACTTCTTGCTGACGAAAGTATTTTGATTTTCGAAAAAAATAAAGTTGTTCTCGAAAAAACACTATCAGACACCAAACAAATTTTTAAAAATGGTTTGATAGAAGAAGAAAATGTAGAGCAACTGCAAATAACGTCAGCTTCTGTAAACAGTGCTTTGGCCAATGTAAAACGTCAAAGAACAATTGCTGTAGATATGTTGAAACTTATTTTAGGAATTAATTTGGATAACGAATTAACACTTACCGAAAAACTAGAAGATTTAACACAAAAAAATGTGGATATCTTATTACTTCAAGAAGAATTTAAAGCAACCAATAATATCGATTATCAAATAGGCCAAAATTTGCAAGAAAGCAAAAGATTGCTGTTAAAGTATGAGAGAAGCAAAGAACTTCCGTCTTTAGGTGCAGCAGTAAATTATGGTTATAATGCTTTCGAAAATAAATTTAACTTTTTCTCGAAAGACCAAAAATGGAATAATTTTGCCAATCTTGGTGTGAGTTTAAATGTCCCAATATTTAGCAGTTTGGGTACCAGCGCTAGAAAACAACAAGCAAAAATCGCATTAGAACAAGCAACAACCAAACTTACAGAAACAGAACAAAAGCTAAAACTTCAGTTCGAAAAAGCTAAAAGCGATTACGAATTTACCATCGAAGAATTGGTAACGAACAAAACCAATTTGAAACTTGCCGAAAGAATCGAAAACAAACAACAAGTCAAGTTTAAAGAAGGATTGTCAACTAGCTTTAATCTTAGTGAAGCCCAACGACAATTATATACTGCACAACAAACCTATCTTCAATCGATGGTCGATGTTATAAACAAAAAAGCAACATTAGAGAAATTAATAAACAAAAAATAATCAAACAACTATACAAGATGAAAAAGATAATCTTAATATTTACAGTGACAACCCTATTGTTTTCGTGTGGAGGAAATGAAAATACGGCAACAACCGATGCATTAATCGAAACAAAAAATGTTGCCAATATCAAAGCAAAAAGAGACTTATTACAAGCCGAAATTTCAAAAATAGATGCCGCATTAGCCACTTTAGAAGTCAAAACTACTCAAGAAGCATTGGTTTCTGTATTAACAGTAAAAGACACTGTTTTCAATCATTATCTTGAAGTGCAAGGAAATGTAAACACAAAAGAAAATATTTTGGTACAACCAGAAATGCCTGGAACATTAGTTTCGCTAAACGTTATTGCTGGTCAAAGAGTAGCAAAAGGACAAGTTTTAGGAAGAACAGATGATGGTGGAATGAGCCAACAATTAGCATCGATAGAAAATCAATATGCCTTAGCAAAAACAACTTTCGAGCGTCAAAAAAATCTTTGGGATCAAAAAATTGGTTCAGAAATTCAGTTTTTGCAAGCACAAACGCAAATGGTTGGATTACAAAAATCGGTTTTACAAATGAAAGCGCAATTGTCTAAAACATTAATAAAAGCCCCATTTACAGGAGTTATTGATGCTGTTTTTGTAGAAAGAGGACAAGTTGTTACACCAAGTCCACAAGGATTAATGCGAATTGTAAACTTATCTAACATGTATGTTTCGACAGAAGTTCCAGAAACGTATATAGGAAAGCTAAAAGTAGGTTCACTAGTAAATGTTACTTTAACAAGTTTAGGAAAAACATACCAAGGAAGAGTTCGTCAAGTAGGAAACAACATTAATCCTGCTAATAGAAGTTTCGGAATAGAAGTTTCGGTGCCTAATCCAGGAAATTTATTGCGACCAAACCAAGTAGCAAAACTTCAAATTATCGACTACACTAAGAAAAATGCGATTGTAGTTCCAACAAATACGATACAATCTAACGGAGACGGAACAAAATTTGTTTACATCGCTAATAACGTGAACGGAAAAACGGGAGTTGCTAAAAAAGTAGTTGTAACAACTGGTCAATCATCAGAAAATGTTACCGAAATTTTATCTGGTATAAAAACAAGTGATGTAATCGTTACTGAAGGAATTAACACGATTCAAGAAGGAACAAAACTTAACTTCTAAAAAGTTTAAGGTTTAAATAAAAAAACATGGAACACAAAAACCACGAATTTAGCATATCAAGTTGGGCTGTCGACAATCGCGTTACAGTATATATCTTGACTTTACTTATAGTTGTAACAGGTATTATTGCCTATGTTACAATGCCTCGAGAGGATTTTCCTGAAATTATCGAAAATAAAATTTATATCTCATCAGTTTTTCCTGGAAACTCTGCCGAAGATGTCGAAAAACTAATTGTAAAACCACTAGAAAAGGAAATTAAAAACATTACCGGTGTCGAGAAAATTACTTCAAGTTCTTTTCAAGATTATGGAATGATTGTAGTAGAATTTGCAGATAAAGTTTCGGTAGAAGAAGCAAAAACCAAAGTAAAAGACAAAGTTGATGTGATAAAAGCCGATACCGATTGGCCAAATCTTGACAACGGAAGTAAAGTAGAACCTAATGTTTTCGAATTGAATATTTCGGAAGAAGTGCCTATTTTGAACATCAATTTACAAGGAAACTATACTACGCAACAGTTAAAAAAATACGGCGAATTGCTTCAAGATGATATCGAAGAAATCCCGGAAGTTAAAAAAGTTGATATTCTTGGTGTCGATGATAAAGAAGTAGAAATTGCTGTCGATATTTTCAAAATGACAGCAGCACAAGTATCTTTTGATGAAATTCAGAATGCAGTCAAATACGAAAACATGACGCTTTCTGGTGGAAATTTAATCTCTCAAGGTTCTAGAAATAACATCAGAATCGTTGGAGAAATTAAAGATCCTAAAGAACTAGAAAACGTAATTGTAAAATCTTACGGAGGAACGGTTTACTTAAAAGACATTGCTAAAGTAAGTTTTAAAGAAAAAGAAAAAACAACTTATGCTCGCGAAAAAGGAACCGAAGTGGTTATGCTTACCGTAAAAAAACGTTCCAATCAAAACATGATTTCTGCCATCGAGCAAGTAAAAGAAAAACTAGAAAAAGCAAAAGAATCTTATTTACCAAAGGATTTAAAATTAGAGCTTTCTAACGACCAATCTTCTCGAGTAGAACACCAAGTTGACGAATTGTCTAACCACATTATCTTCGGAATTGTGCTGGTAATGATCGTGTTAATGTTTACGATGGGATTACGAAATTCATTATTCGTTGGCGCAGCGATTCCGTTATCTATGTTGATGGCATTTACCATACTTTCGGCATTTGGATTAACGCTAAACACGATGGTTCTTTTCGGATTAGTAATGGGATTAGGAATGCTGGTCGATGACGGAATTGTTGTCGTCGATAACGTATTTGCCAATATGAAAAAAGGAATGAATCGGGTTCAGGCATCTAAAATAGGAATTGGAGAAATCGCTTGGCCTGTAATATCATCGACAGCAACAACATTGATGGCATTTTTACCATTTGCGTTATGGCCAGGGACTATGGGGAAATTCATGAAATATTTTCCTATAACATTAACTGTTACTTTATCAGCTTCATTATTCGTAGCAATGGTTGTAAATGCTGCTATGACTGGTGGTTCGATGGATATTGAAGATAAAAATGTTTCTAAAAAATCAGCAAAAACCTACTCGATAGTATTTACTATTATAGCTGTTATTTTTGTACTACTAGGAAACATTTACGATTCTAAAATAGTAAAAGCGATTGGGCATTTAGCTATAATATCATTGGGATTAATGTGGTTATACAAAATAAAATTGTACCAATGGACGCAAGATTTTCAACATAGTTTTTTCCCAAGAATGGAAGAAAAGTATAAAAGCTTTTTATCTAAAATTCTTACAGGGAAAAGAGCTTGGATTGCTTTAGGAACTATTATTGGAATGTTGTTTTTCTCATTCATATTATTGGGAATTTTTCCAAGAAAAGTTTTGTTTTTCCCTGATAATATACCAAATCAGGTAATTACATATATCGAATACCCTCAAGGAACTGATATTGAGAAAACCAATAAAGCGACTTTATTTGTAGAAAAACAAGTCATTTCAATTCTAAGTAAATACGTTGATCCAAAAACCAACAAAAATTACCTTGCAGAATCTATCGTTTCGCAAGTAGGTGTTGGCGCAGGAAATCCAAATGTAGATGCTGGTTCGGCTTCAGAAACGCCGTATAAAGGAAAAGTAACAGTCAATTTTTCGGAATTCAAATTTAGAAAAGGAATTAATACTGCCGATATATTAGAAGAAATTCGTGGTAAAGTAAAAGCAATTGCCGGAGCAAAAGTTACAGTCGAAAAAGATGCCGCAGGACCACCAGCAGGTTATCCAATTAGTATTCAGTTAACAGGAATCGATTATGATGTAATGCTTAAAGAAGCGGACAAAATGATTGCTTTTATTAATGCTAAAAACATTCCTGGAATAGAACGATTGAGTGTCGATGTAAACAAACAAAGTCCAGAGCTTGAAGTAAAAGTAGACAGAGTTAGTGCTGGAAGTTTGGGTGTTTCGACAGGGCAATTGGGATTTAATTTGCGTCGTTCGGTATATGGTCAAGAAATTTCTACATACAAAGAAGGTGATGACGATTATAACATCACAATGCGTATGCAAGACGACCAACGTAAGAACGAAAGTGTATTGTTTAACCAATCGTTAACTTTCCGTAATCAGAACAACGGGCAAATGATGCAAGTGCCAATTTCGGCTGTTTCTAAAACAGAGAAAACAACTACTTACAATCAGATTAAACGTAAAAATCAAAAACGTATCATGACGATTTATTCTAACGTCTTGACAGGTTATAATGGCGATGCGATTACAAAAAATATTGAAGTAAATTTGAAAGATTATCAATTACCAAAAACGGTAACCTACTCGTTTTCTGGAGTTCAAGAAGAACAAGGAAAAAACCAAAGTTTCTTACTATATGCTTTATTCTTAGCGTTAGCAGGAATTACAATTATTATTGTATTACAGTTTAATTCGGTTTCTAAAACAATGGTGATTTTGTTTACTGTTATACTAAGTTTTAGTGGTGTTTTCTACGGATATGTGATTGCCAATATGGATTTTGTAATCCTTATGACCATGATGGGAATTATTTCACTTGCTGGAATTGTAGTAAAAAATGGAATTGTATTAATGGATTTCTTTGTGCTTTTATTAGACAAAAAAGTAGTAGATAACAAACTACAAAGTCACGATGATTTAACTCTTGAAGAAATAAAAGAAGTTATTATTGAAAGCGGAAAATCACGTTTGCGTCCAGTATTACTAACTGCGTTAACCGCTATTTTAGGATTAATTCCGTTAGCAATTGGTCTAAACTTTGACTTTTTCTCTTTAGTTACCAATTTGAATCCTCATATTTTTATGGGTGGAGATAACGTAATTTTTTGGGGACCATTGGCCTGGACTATTATTTTCGGGTTAAGTTATGCCACAGTATTAACACTAGTAATGGTACCAGTAATGTTCTACCTAGTAAAAAGAACTAAATATTGGTTGCGTGACAGACGAAGCACAAACAAATCTGTTAGCGAAATGTAATTTCGTCGAACAAAACAAACACTTAAGCGATTTCTGTAAAAAGAAATCGCTTTTTTGTTTTAAAATCATTTACTTGTTGTAAATTTTTTAAAGACGATTTTTTAATGATAAATTATTTTTTACAAAATTGGAAAGATGTCCTAAATATAGGACTAAAAGATAATTTACATTATCTTGAAAGACAGCGTATATTAACATTAAATGCAATTTCTATATTAATAATTTTTGGAAGTATATGTATAACAATAGTTTATCTCTTATTAAATTTTAGCAATCCGTACATAGGATTAATCATTATACCAGTCCCTGTAGGTGTTTTGTTCTTTAATTACAAAAAAAAGTACAAATTAGCTCGAAATCTTACTTTATTAGGAATCTTACTTGTCATTACAATTTGGGCTTTTTATACTAGAAGAACTGGAGCCCAATTACTTTATATTGCATTGGCGTGTGGTAGCGTTTCTATCTTTCGAGAAAAAAAAATGGCATATATAACCATGACAGCTTGTTCTATATTCTATTTTACTTACATATATTATGATGCTGTAACACCTTTTATACCTAATGGCAAAGTAAATTATTTTATTATAAATGCCATTTTAACCTATACAACAGCAGGAACGGTGTTTTTCTTAGCCATGATAAATGTTGATATTAGCTCGGCTATTTCAAAAAAATTAGATAAAAATTTCGAAAAACTAAATTCTTCTCTCGAAAGCCAAAATGAGGCAGACGAAAAACTAAAAGCAGTAAATGGCGAACTATCAGATTTTAATAAAAAACTAGATTTCTTGGTCAAAAAATCTAGCGAAGAGTTGTATTCTTATCAGATGGCGATAAATGATAATTTAAGTTCGGTTGTTACCGATTTTGAGGGAAAAATTTTAAAAATAAACGATTTATATCTCGAAAAAACGGGTTACACCAGAGAGGAACTTTTGGGAGAAAACATAAATATTTTGAAGTCAGATTATCACAACCAAGATTTTTATGCAAACATAAACAAAACGATTGTTTCAGGGGAAGTATGGCGTGGTGAATCTAATATTAAAACTAAAAACGGAAGTAATTTTTGGATTCTTTCTTCGATTATTCCGGTAAAAGATTCCAGCGAAAACATTGCTAAATTTATAACTATTTCTGCAGATATTACAGATAAAAAAATAGCCGAAGCAAAAGAAAAAGAAGCAGTAAGTAAATTATTAAAAAGCGAAAAAAGATTTAGTTCATTGTTAGAAAACCAAACTGATTTAATATCTATTTCCGATAAATACGGAAATAGAAAATATTTAAATAAAGCATTTTGTGATTTTTTCGGAAAAGACAATGACTATTTTATAGGAACAAATTATAGAACATTAGACCCCGAAAATGTTGATGAATTTTATTTAAAAATATTTGAATCTATATCCTATGATAATCCCAAAATAAGTATCGTTATTCTTAAAGAAAATGCATTAAAACAAAAAAGATGGATAAAATGGAACGAAATCGCCTTTTTTGATAACAACAAAGAAGTTGTAGAGATTCTTTCGATAGGACACGATATTACCGAAATGAAAGAAAATGAGTTTCAAAATGCCAATTATATCGCCCAATTCGAAGAATTAGCATTCAAAAATTCGCATCATTTCAGGAAACCTTTGACGAATATTATTGGAGTCATCGATTTGATTGATGGAGATTCTAATCAAGCCGAACTAAGCGAATTGCTAAACATAATAAAAACCGAAATAAATGATTTAGATTCTTCATCGAAAGAATTGTCTAGTTTTATAAATGCACATTCTAAAAACAGCAATCACCAAGAAGAAACCTTTGATACTGATTTTATTGACGCCAAATTAAAACACTTAAAATGGAAATATAAAATTAGACACTTTCTTGATGGAGAAGGAAGTTTAGATCAAATTCAAGCGATTTCGCATCGTGAGAGCGATTTTGGAAAATGGTATTATACCGAAGGAAAGAAAAAATACGGTCACATAGAATCTGTACAAAAAATAGAATTATTGAATGAGAAATTACATCATTTAGTTAAAGAAATTTTAGATCTAAAAACAAAAGGAGAAGCACAAAAAACCGAAGTAAAATACCAACAATTAGTTGCTACATCAGACAAAATAATTTTGTTATTAGACGAATCAGAACAGGTTATAAATAACGAAAACGCCTCAACTTACAGTTAAAGCGTTTTGCTTTTGGTTTGGTTTTTTGGTTTTATAGTGGAGAATATCGGATTCGAACCGACCACCTCTTGCCTGCCAGGCAAGCGCTCTAGCCAAATGAGCTAATCCCCCAATATTTCCCAAATATATTGTTTTTATCTAATAATTTATACTTTTGTAAAAAAATAAAAATAATGCAAGACATTACCATAAAAATCATCGATAGAGAAGGAACAACACACGAAGTACAAGCGCCAATAGATATGAATATGAATATCATGGAGTTAGTGCGCATGTATGAACTCGCTCCCGAAGGAACTATAGGTATTTGTGGCGGCATGGCAATGTGTGCTTCTTGCCAATGTTATGTTCTAAATGATGTTACAATCCCTGAAAAATGCGACGATGAAGATGCTATGCTTTGGGAAGCTTATAATGTAAAAGAAAACAGTCGTTTGGGTTGCCAAATTCAAATTACAGCCGAAATAGATGGACTGGAAATTGAATTGGCTCCGGAAAGTTAAGTTTCTCTTTAAAATTTACTTCTTAAAAACATTATTCTCTTTATTCACATCGGCCATGAGTCCGCTTGGATCAATCGTGATGTTTTTTATTGGTAATTTAGCATTAATTTTAAATTCGAATGTAGGATAAGCCCAATCCCAACCATCAAGAACAGTTCTTTTTATTGCTGGATTCTGGTTTTCTTTTGTCCAACGCATTAACGTTTGCGGGATATAAAAACTTTCTTTGCTTCCGTCTTCATAAGTAACTAAAATATCGAGTGGCATGGGCATTCTGCCAATTCTTTCGAGTGTTACTTTGGTGTTTTCGCCAGTATTTTCTACAGTTTTAATTCCATAGTCTATGGTATTAGTAGTTTTTGTCCAGTCGTT
>NZ_JAYURN010000014.1:0-6425 GCF_043756175.1 Flavobacterium sp. | reverse complement strand
TCTAAATTCATTTTATGGGTAGTATCTTCGATACTAATAACAAGGACTTCAACTTGTTTGTAATAATCAATACGGTCCTTTTTTTCGTCTTTACTAATGTTTACAGCTTCATGTAGGTTTTCTGATAAAGCAAATAATTCATTAGAAGCTTTTATAAATAAAGGAAAAAAAGTTTTGTCTTTTGGTACAAAAAATTGGAATAAATCTTTTAAAGCCATTTTGCTATTTTTTAATTTGAATGCAAATGTAGTAATGTAATGTTAAGTTAACATTAAATATTTAAAATAAATCTTTAATTTGAACAGAAAATCAGTGATTAAAATCACAATTGATTTTGTATTTTAGCCACATAAAATTATTATTTCTTTTTCAAATTATACTCAATAAAAATGGACATTAACTTCAACAAAAACGAAGACCACAACAAGCTTTTATTATCTGATTTAAGACAACGTTTTGCCAAAGTAAAATTAGGTGGAGGCGAAAAACGAATCCAAAAATTACATTCTGAAGGTAAAATGACTGCCAGAGAACGTATTGATTATCTGCTTGATAATAACGAAAACAACATCGAAATTGGTGCTTTTGTTGGAGAAGGAATGTATGTCGAACACGGTGGTTGTCCTTCTGGTGGGGTAGTAGTAAAAATGGGATATATTTCCGGAAAACAATGTATTGTTGTAGCTAATGATGCCACTGTAAAAGCTGGCGCTTGGTTTCCAATAACAGCAAAAAAGAACCTTCGTGCGCAAGAAATTGCGATGGAAAACCGTTTGCCTATTATATATTTAGTCGATTCGGCGGGGGTTTATTTACCGTTACAAGACGAAATTTTTCCAGATAAAGAACATTTCGGGCGTATTTTTAGAAATAATGCCATAATGAGTAGTATGGGAATTACCCAAATTGCTGCCGTTATGGGAAGTTGCGTCGCAGGAGGTGCTTATCTTCCAATTATGAGCGACGAAGCCATGATTGTAGATAAAACAGGAAGTATTTTCCTCGCTGGAAGCTATTTGGTAAAAGCTGCTATCGGCGAAACTATAGATAATGAAACTTTAGGCGGAGCAACCACGCATTGCGAAATTTCGGGCGTAACGGATTATAAAGCTAAAGACGATAAAGATGCTTTAGACAGAATAAAAAGTATCGTTGGGAAAATTGGTGATTTTGACAAAGCAGGTTATAATCGAGTTAAAGCTAAAAAACCAGCTCTTGATGAAAAAGATATATTTGGAATTATTCCAAAATCACGTGCCGATCAATATGATATGTACGAAATTATAAAACGTATGGTCGATAATTCTGAATTTGATGAATACAAAGGTGATTACGGAAAAACACTAATCACTGCTTATGCTCGTATAGATGGTTGGGCTGTAGGAATAGTGGCAAATCAGCGTAAAGTAGTAAAAAATGCCAAAGGTGAAATGCAATTTGGTGGTGCAATTTATTCAGATTCTGCCTATAAAGCCACCCGTTTTATTGCCAATTGTAATCAGAAGAAAATCCCATTAGTTTTTGTACAAGACGTTACAGGATTTATGGTTGGAAGTAAATCAGAACATGGCGGAATCATAAAAGATGGTGCCAAAATGGTTAATGCCGTTTCTAATTCGGTAGTACCAAAGTTTACTGTAATCGTAGGAAATTCTTATGGAGCAGGAAATTATGCGATGTGCGGAAAAGCGTATGATCCAAGATTAATATTTGCTTGGCCAAGTGCCGAACTTGCTGTCATGGGAGGAACACAAGCCGCAAAAGTATTAGCACAAATTGAAGCTTCTTCGCTAAAAGCTAAAGGAGAAGTCATTGATGAAGCCAAAGAAAAAGAATTGTTTGATAAAATAAAAGCACGTTACGACGAGCAAGTTTCACCTTATTATGCAGCGTCTCGTTTGTGGACTGATGCCATTATTGATCCTTTAGAAACCAGAACTTGGATTTCGATGGGAATCGAAGCTGCAAATCATGCACCGATTGAAAAGCAATTTAATTTAGGAGTAATTCAGGTTTAATTCCGTTAAATAAAACTTAAATAAAACAACTAAATAAAATCTACTACTAACTTTACGTAGTAGATTTTCTTATTTAAACTATTCTTATGAAAAAAATTTCCCTGGCTTTTATTGTATTGTTCGGGTTGCAAAGTGTTTCGGCACAACTAACCGTTCCTAAAGAGAATTTTACGCACCGTGACTCGCTTCATGGAAGTTTGCGAGCAGAAAGAACTTGTTTCGACGTGCAACGTTATGATTTGAATATCAAAGTTAATATTGAAGAAAAATCTATAATGGGTTACAACGATATTACTTTCAAAGTTGTTGAGAATACAAATAAAATACAAATCGATTTGTTCGAAAACATGCAAGTAGATAGTATTGTTTTTAATGCTAAAAAACTGAACTATAAACGAGATAATCTAGCCGTTTTTATCGCTTTCAACGAAAGTTTAAAAATTGGAAATCAAGAAAAAATTAGATTCTATTATTCAGGAAACCCGATAATTGCTAAAAGAGCGCCTTGGGACGGTGGTTTTGTTTTTAATCAGGATTCTAACGGAAAACCATGGGTTGGTGTTGCTGTGCAAGGAACTGGCGCCAGTTTGTGGTATCCAGTAAAAGATTCTCAAAGCGATGAACCAGATTTAGGAGCAACGATAAAAGTAGCCGTTCCTAACGGATTGATGAATGTTTCTAACGGAAGATTATTAGGTTCAGTAGACCTAAAAAATGGTTATACACGTTGGGATTGGGAAGTGAAAAATCCTATAAACACTTATGATATTACAATCAATATTGCCGATTATGCACACATACATGACAATCACAAAGGACTTGATTTAGATTATTATGTACTTCGTGAAAACGAAGAAAAAGCCCGCAATCATTTTGAAGAAGTAAAACCCATGATGGATTGTTTTCAGTCTAAATTTGGAAAATATCCATTTACTGAGGATGGTTACAAATTAGTAGAGACTCCATATTTAGGTATGGAACACCAAAGTGCTGTTGCTTATGGAAATCAGTATAAAAAAGGATACTTAGGAAGTGATTTATCTGGAACAGGAGTAGGTATGTTGTTCGATTTTATTATTATTCATGAAAGTGGTCATGAGTGGTTTGGTAACAGTATTACGAGTAAAGATATTGCCGATATGTGGATTCACGAAGGATTTACACAATATACCGAAATCGTTTATATTGAATGTCAGTTTGGTTATGACAAAGCGATGGAATATGCTTATGGATTGCGTGATAATGTAAATAATGACCAACCAATTATTGGACATTACGGAGTAAACAAAGAAGGTAGTGGTGATATGTATCCAAAAGGAGCATTGCTTCTAAACACGGTTCGTCACATTGTAAATGATGATGAAAAATGGTGGAAAATACTCTTAAAATATTCCGAAACATACCGCCATCAAATTATAGATACCAAAACAGTAATAGATTTCTTTAATACAGAATCGGGAATGAATTTGACACCAGTTTTTAATCAATATCTGAGATACACTACAATTCCTAGATTAGATTTTAGAAGTAGCGGTACTAAAGATCAGTTCGAATTCGCTTGGAAAACTGACGAGCCCAATTTTGAAATGCCAATAGATATTATTTTTAAAAACAAAAAATTTAGGCTTATGGGTACTAACAAATGGCAAAAATTACCGTTTAAAATCAAAAATGTTTCACAAATTGAAGTGTCGCAAAATAAATTTTACATAAAAATGGGTCTTTAGTGTTTGATAATTAACAAAAAAAGTAAATATTATTTTTTTATATTGTTAAAAATTTATAATTTAGATATATAATTTAAATTATATGTTTTATGGATACGGTAAAAAAATTAAACAAATGGGCAAATACCCATACTTATCAATGGCTTGATATATTGAGAATTGTTTTAGGTGTGTTTTTATTTACAAAAGGGATTTCATTTTTAACAAATACCCAATATTATATCCATTTAATTGAGCCAATTAGAAATTTAGGAGGGGGAATGCTATTTGTACATTATATTGTCGCTGCACATTTGGTTGGAGGTATAATGATAGTATTCGGATTGCTAACACGATGGGCAATTATATCTCAATTTCCAATTTTA
The DNA here is from genome assembly GCF_043756175.1 of Flavobacterium sp. GTDB lineage: Bacteria > Bacteroidota > Bacteroidia > Flavobacteriales > Flavobacteriaceae > Flavobacterium. The sequence goes on along the minus strand of NZ_JAYURN010000014.1, from coordinate 2,315 downwards.
TTAGCCGCTTTTTTAATTAATTTTATAGGAGAAATGCATGTTGCAAATTTAGTATTATCTCTCTCTATTTTCCTTATTTGTGCTTTCTTTCTTTTTTATGGAAGCGGAAAACATTCTGCCGATTATTACTTTAAGATGCAACAATAAATATAATTCTAATTTTTTAGTATTAAAGTAAAAGTTAGGATATCACTTTAACAAAACAAAAAACACATTTTAATGAAGCTAGCTTCTTATAAATGTGTTTTTTGTTTTGTGGGGAGAGTAGGATTCGAACCTACGAAGACGTAGTCAGCAGATTTACAGTCTGCCCTCGTTGGCCGCTTGAGTATCTCCCCCTTAATAGCCGAGTGCAAATATAAAATTGTTTTTCTGGTTTGCAAACAAAAAAATAAATAATATTTGTAATTTTTTCTAACTATTTGGAAGTAAACAAAATAAAAAATCTCCTAGTAATAGGAGATTTTTAGAATTGTACGATTTTGTAGCTTATTTAGATAATAAATCAGCAACTTTAGCTTTCAGTTCATTACCTAGAAGGTTCTTTGCAACAATTTTTCCGTTTGCATCTAACAAGAATGTAGCAGGAATACCTTCTATATTATATGTTGCTGCAATAGGATCTTCCCATTCCTTTAAATTAGAAATTTCGATCCATGTTAAATTGTCTTTTGCAATTGCTTCTTTCCAAGCAGTTGCATCTTTATCCAAAGAAACCCCAATAATATTTAAACCTTTATCATGAAACTCTTTATATAAAGAAACCATGTTAGGGTTTTCTTTTCGACAAGGTGCGCACCAAGACGCCCAAAAATCGATAATAGTTACTTTTCCAAGAGATTCTTTAAGCGATACTAATTTTCCGCCAACATTTTTTGCTGTAAAATTAGGAGCGATTTGACCAATTGATAAATCTATTTCTTTAGATTGCTTTTTTTTTCGCCGTCAATTTTTGTTTGGATGCTTTTTCCAGGTTTTGTAGCCTTTACATCAGAATCTAAACCTTCGTAAAACTTTTTGATTTTCTCAACTTTAGCTTGTGGATCATTAAACATACCTTCAACAAGTAGAACCGAAAGGAATGATTTAGGATTGTTTTCTATGTATTTGTAATTTGAAGTTGTAAATTCTTCTTGAAACGCAGAATATTCTTTTCTAAGTTTGTTTATTACTACTGTATCCTTTTTTTCTGATGCAGCTTGCATTGCAGGCATATTTTTAGTTTGAAATGCCATCATTCTTTTTTGAATTTTCATCATTTCAGCGTTATATTTTGATAACTCCTCATTGTTGAATGTTCCAGAAACTTTGGCTAGTTGAATGCTATCTTTGTTTATAACAGCATTAATATTACCTTTTTCAACTACAACTATAAAACCTCCTTGAGTTTTGTCGAAACGGATACTGTGAATTTCTGGCTCTTCAGCTTTACCTTCAAAAGTAAATTTACCTTTTTCAACTTTTACGGTATCTACAGCTACGACACCCGTTTTTGGATCTTGTTTTTCTAAGAAAACATTTGTTCCGTCAGGAAGTCCTTTTATTTCTCCCGAAATTTTAAACCCATTTCCAATAATTCCTGTACACGACATTACGAAGGCAGAAAGAGCAATTACAATTATTTTTTTCATCTTTTTAAATTATTTTGAGTGCAAAAATAAAGTTTTTTATTTTTATTAAAAGCAATTTTTGTTATTTTGTTGTTAATTATTTACAGGATGAATGATGGATAATCATAATTCTGTAATCATTTCATATATTAATGAAAAACTGTTACTGTAACTCAAATAAAATATTTTCAGAATGTTGCGAACCTTACATTTTGCTTACTCAAAAAGCGCCAACTGCCGAAAGTTTAATGCGTTCAAGATATTCCGCATATTGTGTTCAGAATGTCGATTATATTTTAGCAACGACACATCCTTCGACCAGAAAATTTCATAACAAAAAAGAAATACTCGCTTTTGCTTCACAAAACACATGGATAAAACTCGAAATTATTAATGCTTCGGAAACAACAATAGAGTTTAAAGCTTTATATATCGATAATAATCTAAAATCTCAAATGCATCATGAGAAATCTACTTTCAAAAAAGAAGAGGAAAGCTGGTTTTATGTAGATGGAGAATGGTTTTAAAAATTCGTCCAGAATAATTTTTGTAACTGATTTTTATATACAAAGCTATTTATCTTTCTTAGTTGGTACTATTAGAATAGGAATGTTTGTATCATGCAATATTTTTTCGGTGGTACTACCAACTAATACTTTTTCGAGCCATTTTTTGCTGTGACTTCCTATTATGATAATATCTGCT
>NZ_JAYURN010000013.1:0-20286 GCF_043756175.1 Flavobacterium sp. | reverse complement strand
CTAAAATAAATTTGAACTAATTTTTGATGTACTCTTTTTGATTTTTCATCATTCTTTGAAGCATCAAAATTGAAATGTATATTGAAACAAATATTGTCATTGTGTAAGTCTAATATTTCTTTGATTATTTTATGAGCTTCTTTGCAGTGACCACAATAAGGGCTGGAAATAATGGTTATTTTTAGTTTTGCTTCTGGATTGCCAAGAAATATATTATTAGAAATACTTATTTTTTCATTTACTGTATCAGAAGCTAATAAAGCCATTTTAAACAGCGAATATTTTCTTTTGAAGCGATTGTTTTCACTTATTTTAGTCTTAAAATCAAGATTTTGCTTGATTACACTTTTTACAAATACCGATGCTATATAGGAACCAATAAATACCAATAAAAAGTAAGCAATTGCAATTGTGCTTATTGAGAAATTAATATCATTGAAAACCAAAAGACTTATTATCTCTGCATAAATTATGCAAATAATAGCCAAACAAATAGGACACCATTTTTTTGCAACAACAATTTGTTGGTAAAATGAAAAGATAGTTACAGGTATAGAAATGAGTAGCAGTACAGTCGTAATATCATAAAAACTACCCAACTGATTTGATATCGCAAACAACAACAAACCCAATAATTGAGCACTAAAAAAAGTAATGCTTGCTTCGCTAAAGCTAAAATTCTCTAAAAATTTTGGACTCTTAGCGTTAATAACCGCATCACAATCGGAATTTGTAGTTATGGTACAAACTGCCTCTGATAATTTTGTTTGAATCCCAAATTCATGAGAAATAGCTTCAACAGACAAGTAAACACCTATTGCTGCAAAACAAACAAAAAGGAATGTTAGTAATGAAAAACCATTGGCAAAAACTAAAAACAAATAGATTAACCCAAGAAAAATTAAACTAAAATTAACTAAATAATTAGGCTTTTTTGTAGCCAATTCATGTTCTTCTTTTTCAGCTAGTAAGACTATGTTTTGAAACATTTCTTCAAACTTTTTGTTTGAAACTACAACTGGTTTGCCTACTTTCGAATACTGAAACCCATTTTCTTTGCGTTCCACAAATGATAAAAAAGGGTTGTCCACTTTTTCTTGGATAAAAGCAACAAATGTATCTGGCAAATGAACTAGATCTTCGCTCTCTAATCTTGTAGCAAGATTGGTTATTTTCAAGAAACTTAGTGTATCACTAATGGCTAATAACGAAGGATAACTGGTGTGTGATTGAACTTGAAAAAGAAATTCAGTTTGGTCAATAGTTATTTTTTCCTTTTTCAGATAATGAAAAAGGAAGGAAAATTTTTCGGTCATTTTATTATTGTTTTATTTTGTAAGTAAGGCTTTGGCTATATTAGCGTAAAAAGTTTCTTTTTCTTTTGGCAAGCCTTCTAATTGCTTCAATTCTTTAGTTTTAGAATTATATACAAAATATCTTGGGATATAGGCACTTAACGGATTTAAAAACTTTTCTTGATAAGCTTTATTCCCTAAAAAATGGTAGCCTGTAAGATTATAATCTTGTATGTATTTTTCCCATTTTGCTGTTTCTTCTTCTTTATCAAAAGAAACGTATAGTATTTTTATATTCTTGGTGTCTAAAAAAGTATGTAAATCTTTATTATATGGGAATTGCTGAATACAAGGTCCGCACCATGTAGCCCATAAATCAATAAATAAATCTTGATTAGGAAATTTTTCAGCAAGAGCATCTGCTAATGATTGATTGGGTTGTGCAAAAGGTGTAGTGCCAACAGGTTCTAATGTTGTGCCATAAATGGCAAGATTTCCTAATGCTATTTTGGGTTCTACTTTGGCAACATTGGTAGTATTGATAGCATTAGTGTTCAAATTATCTAAAGCTTTGTTCATGATACTTTCAGAAAGAGGAATAATATAAGGACTATTAGGGAATTTTTCTACATAACCCTTATAAACCGTAACTAAATCTTTGTATTTTATAGTTTTTTCGTTATCATAGCTTTTTATCAAATCAAGAAAAATCTGCCCTATGTATGCTTCTTTATAATCATTAAATTCTATGTAATCAATAACCCCAAAATTTTCTGTTTTAGATTTAAATATAGTATCAAATTGATTCCAAAATCTGGTGTTTTTTTTATTTTCACTTAAAGATTGACCCTCTAAATACAAGGCACTTTTCTTGATTAGACCCACAAAAAAAAGTGATTTCAAATTTTCTTCTTTATAAGGAATGTATTTCAAATTAAAATAATCAGCAATCTTGTTAGCTTCTTCTTTGGTAATTTTAAATTGCTTTCTAATATCATCATATAATGCAACATTTAGAGCTAGACCATCTATACTCTGTTCCATTACTATTTTAGTGTATTCTAAACAAGATTTCGAAATTTGTTTTTTTAAGAAAAGGTCATTGTAAGACTTAAAATATGCTGCCTCTTTATCATTTATCTTTGCTATTATTGTACCTGCATTCGTATTATTCTTAAATATATCATATACATCACTATTGAACGCTACAGGTGCTATTTTGATATCACTGTACATTTTGTTTACTATGGCATTCTTCCCTTTAAAAACAATTTCGCCATTTTGTCTTTCCAAGACTATGGTATCCCCTGGTTCTGCAAAAAAACGTGTGCTAATATTCCCATTGAAGGGTTTTTCATAAACATAAATAAGTCCTGGCACCGAAACGTCTAACGTTTTTATAAATTTATCGTTTTTTATTACTGCGGTATCTTTACTATTAATATAAGATGATGTAGTGGTATATTTTCCTATTGGCTTACAAAAACTTACATAATTACCTCCGTACTGTTGTGGCATATTACCAATAATAGTAACCTGTTTAGATTGTGAAGAGCATAAATTAGCTACTAAAAATAGTGCTGAAAATAAAATAGTTTTCATCTGTTTGTGTTATTTGCTCAAATATATTAATTCCTTTTTGAGATAGTCTTTATTTTATTTAAAATCTGATTGCAATTTTATATATATTGAAATTTGGAGCTGACACTATCAGCTCCAAATAATAAACTCTTAGTAACTTACTACAGGGCAATCACCATTACAGAAAGTTTCACAACCACAACGCGTAAGTGCTCCAGGCAAATTTCCACAAGAACAATAAGGGTCGTTAGCCTTACCAGCCATAATAGCTTTCATTTCTGCTCTGTTTAAACTTTTTCCTAAGTTTAATGATTTTAAATTTTTATGTTTTAAAAATTTTATTTGTTATTAATTTCAAAAAATCATTTTACACTATTTTATTTCTTTCCAGTGCACTTGGTTTATAAAATAAATGTAAGAATAATTTTAGTAAAATTGCAAAAAAAAAAACGGTTTGAGCTATTTATAAATGTTAAATTTAAGTTAAAGTTGTTTAAAAAAAAGCCTCGAAAATTTTACATTATCGAGGCTTTTATCATTTTTATTTTGGATTATCTTTTAAGGGCAAAGTGCGATTTAAATATTTTTGAAGCACCTTTTTCGGTATAATCTACTGTAAACCAATAATCGGTTGCGGGTAATGGTTGTCCGTTATAGGTTCCGTTCCAGCCATCACTTGTTGGCGTTATTTGCTTGATTAGTTTTCCGAATCTGTCAAAAATAAATATTGGCGCATTTGGATTGGTATTTTTCAAATTTGGAATATTCCAAGTCTCATGATAACCATCACCGTTTGGTGTAAAGAATTTAGGATAATTAATGACAATAGCTTTTACGGGTGCAGGAGAGCAATGGCCATCTTTATCTCTTACCGAAATGGTATGTTCGCCAGCTGTTACATTATAAAAGATATTACTACTTTGATAAGAGCCATTATCTAATTGATACTCATAATTTCCTGAACCAGCTCCTAAAACATTTACAGTAATGTAAGTCGGATTTTCGAAGGCATCGCTATAATCGAAAGTAATATAAGGCTCGTATAAGGTAACTTTTGTTGTTATAGTTTTAGGACAATTTAGAATTGTCGAAGTATCTCTAACCGTTACAGTATAAGTTCCTATTTGGTTTGTCGTAATTGATGAGCTACTTGCAGGATTTATTGTATCAGGATAAGGAGCTCCATTTAGAGTCCATGCATATGTGTAATTTGCATTAGTTAATCCGGTGTTTAGAGTTGCAAAATTTAATAAAGTTCCCGTTTCGTGGTCTTTACAAATAAAATATTCACGATCTAATTGCGGATTAGGCAAAAGATTTACTTTTAGTTTTAATTCAGTTACTGCAAAACAAGAATTGGTTATGGTGTTGTTTTGTACACGAATCCAAACACTATCTGTAAACGGATTATCGTTTGGATAAGCAGTTAGGATTGAAGTTGGTATAGGCGTTGCTAACGGATTACTTCCATCAGCACCAGCTAAAGAAGTGTAAAATGTTAAAGTAAATTCTGCATCGGGAATTTGTCCGTTTAGAATCTGATTTCTAATGTCAATATCATTCAGATTGAATTCGAAAATACCATCATTTAATCCAAAAGTGTCACATTTTTCTAACATACTTACAGGATATGCAATTGGTCTTTTTACAATAGTAACCGTAAAACTTGTTTGGTCGAAACAGGTTGGCGGTGGTGTATTTGTCGGCACAAAAGGAGCAACTCCACGAATATATATTGTAGTAATTCCCGAAGCGGAAATAGTTGCGTTTGATGCTAATAAACCAGTACCATCATTATTCAAATAATAATTTTCGCCAGGTTTTAAATCACTTGGTTTCAATTGATAACTATCGCATGTTGCAGGAACATCTGGTAATTGTGTTACATTAAACAAACTAATAGGAATTTCTCTTTCTATATAACAAGTTTTTGTAGTTGATGTACCTGATTCTGCATACACGAAAACAGAAGCTGGTGGTAAGATAGCACCTGTTGGTGTGTTTACTAATCCACTGTAAATAGTCCCCGCAAGAATTTCTACTCTACCAACTAAATTTGTAATCGATTGATTGTAATATTTACCAACTGTAAGAGGTTGTAAAGTAAAAGTATCACAATAATTAAAAGCCATTGGAAGCGTTGCGTCTAATACGGGAGTATCATAAATAATAATGTTAAATGAAGTTTCATCAGAACAAATCTGACGCACATTCGTTTCAGTATAAATGTAAATTGGTGAAGGAGGAATCGAGGTCGATGTGTTATAGACTGTTAACGGATTGATAATAGTACCTGTCCCTTGTGGTCCGCCTGTAGCCGTATAATAATAAAAATTAGTTGGAAGTGTTGGTAATGTATAGCTATCGCAAGCGTACCTGTCACCTTTTAGATTGTCAGGAATAGCAACTCCATCAAAATCTACAACAAATGAGGTTTCACTATTACAAGTTGGGTCGTTTGTATTTTCAGCGTAAATATAAATAGTCTCTAAGTTACTTGGTGTATTAGTTTGTAAAATAGTATACGGAAGTGTTATAGGATTAACACCACCTGGGCTGTGGTAATAAATTCCAACTGGAGGTTGATTGGTTAGTATAAAATCATAACACACTATGTATTTAGGTGCCACAGGAGCCAATACTGGTTTTTGGTTTATAGTAATAGTCCAAGGCTGTTCATTATAGCAAACAGGCACTAAAGCAGTTGTTGATTCTTTGTAAAGATATATTGTACTTGTTGTTGTAATAACATCATTAGGAAAAAGTTGCACATTAGAAGCTGTTGCTGGGCCACCTGATAAAGTGTAGTAACTAGCACTTTCCGGATTTACAGGTAATGTAAATGAATCACATCTAGTTACTGCAGTTGGGGCAGTAAGTGTAGGTTTTAGAATTCTAATTGTAAACGAGTAATTATAAGTACAAGTTGCGCCTGCTACATAATGATATAGCGTTGTGGTACTACTTATTAATCCAGGTGCAATTATTGTTCCGCCCCCATTTGCTTGCGTGCGATATTCACCCACAGTTGGTGCTATGAGATTATAAGGATCACAACTATCTATGTTGTCAAGAAAACTACCAGTTCCTATAACTACAAAGAAACTAGTTATTGGTGTTCTGCAGCCATTATTTTCTGCATACATATATACAGTAGTATCGGTTATAATTGGCAATACAACAGGGGTGTAAATACCAGTTGGGATATCTAAAGTATAATAATTTGCAGTTCCAATATCTACAGTTATAGGTTGTAATGTGTTAATTGATGTACAGTCAAACAAGTTAGGATATGTACCAGTTATGGTAGGTGTTTTGTTTATCGTTACATCAAAACTTGTAAATATTATACAGGTTGGATCCGTTGGTGATTGATAATATACATGTATTGTAGTAACTCCTAAAGCAGTAATAGGTGTTCCTGTTGGTGGTGGAAATAACTCGGTGTTTCCAGCTATCGGACCCCCTGCGTTAGCAAAGTATCGAGTACCTGGATAAGGGTATGCCGGCAGAGAATAACTATCACATGCAGTTACATTTCCAGGGGTTAAGTCTTGTTGTTCTACTATTGTTACTTGAAAATCTGTCTGACCACTACATCCTGTCGTTGGGTTTTGATAATAGATATAAATCAGCTGATCTATAGTCACTTCATAACCAACAGGATATAAGGTACCCGTTCCATTTGGTCCGGAGTAATAATTCCCTAAAGCAGGAGTCAAGACTGGCAAGAAGTAGCTGACACAAACATATTGATCAGGTTTATCTTCAACAACCGGTTTGGGATTTACAATCAAATTAAAACTTATTGCACTCGAGCAATTCGGATCTGTGGTTACATAAACTCTAACATAAATAGTAGTATTTCCGGAATTAAATGCTATTGATGTATTAATAGGGTTTGCGCCAGAAGCTGCATCTCCTGGGGTAAGATGATATGAGACACTATAAATGCTAGATGATTGCCCTCCTAGAATAGTATTTATTTGTGCTGCAGTACCTAAATTAAAATCAGCTAAACCAGACCCAGCAATAGTTTCGCATTCTGGTATATTACCAGGTGAATTAGTAATAGGAGCAGGAGTAAGGTCTAAAATAAATGATTTAGAATAATAACAGTCTGTTGTTGGGTTTTGTATGCGTACCCAAACTGTTTTAGGTAAGCTTCCTACAGGAACTGTATAGTTTGTTGGTAATGGAATTAGTCCAGCATCTGCTTGAGCTTGAAATTCGTGATAACTAATCTGATAAGTTGCTGCGGGGTTTACTATAGGTGTATTTGTTGCTAAATTGAAAGTGTAATTTGCAGAACCATTATTACATTTGTATAAGTTTATCGGGTCTGGAGTAGTAATGGCGGTTTGGTACTCGATATTAATATTATTGGTTGCGACTTCACAACTTGTCGATTGTACATAATATGTTAGTAGGTAAGTTCCAGGTTGGTTAACGATAAGATTAGGTCCAGTTTCTCCAGGAATAGGAATGCCATTTACATCTTTCCACACAAAATCGAACAAATTTGGATCTAACCCAGAAGAAATTGTGTATGGTTGGTTTATGTTGTTGTTATTGCAAGGTGCTGTTCCGCTTGCAATAGTTATATCTGGTCCCAATACATCTTGACCAAAATCGAAACTACCACCTCCTAAAAATACAGCAGAATCGTATTGGCTATCGTTATTTCCATCGGCAATAACGAGTTTTATATGATAAGTATCGGTTATTGATAAATTTGTAGAAGACGCATTCATGACTACTGTTTGCCCATTGTAGTTTGTTGCCGAAGCTGCCGCTGCTGTCCCATCATTAAACAAACCAAAATAACTAGGATTCGCAGAGTTACAAATAGGATTATAAATGCTATTTCTAATGGTTTGAACCGATATTGGTATTGTAGTGCTAGGAATAACTGCAAGATTTTGAGTGACTCCAGTTGTTGTATTTGTTAATAAAAATGCAAAAGCATCAGGTGAAAAACATTGGTAGTTACCGTATTCTTCTGAGGCAAATAAAAACTGAAAATTAAAATTAGGAGAAAACGGTTTGAAATCAAATTCTAAAACAGTAGCATTTTTAGAAACTATAGTTACACCAGCTGCTGCAAGAGCAGTTTCTAGGTTAGCATCTCCTAGCCAAGCTAATGTCCCATCACTTAAAATGGTGTTATTTGGGCCAGGGGCATTAATTACATTTCCTGTAGTTAGGATTACTCCGTTTTGTAAAGGAAATGCTGGGTTTGTATTTGTAAAATAGCCAATTCCGTTTGTAGAACCAAAATTTGTTCCAGTTCTTGAGCTTACATTGTCAATACTTAAACAAGGACTGTTATTTGTAAGTACTGTTCTTACCAATTCATCTGCGGTATAGGTACTAGTGTTTACAGTAATAGCTTGCGAAAAAGCAACTATCGAAAAAAGTGAAGCAATGAGGAGGAAAATTTTTTTCATGTAATGAATAGATTTATTTAACAAAAATATATAAAAAAACCGATTAAAAGTATTTTTTATCGATAAAGCGCATAGTATTAACGATTTGATAATCAATCTATTTAAAAAATAACATTGAATGATTATCTGATAAATATTTGTCAATTAAAAAATATATTAATTAAAAAATATGTTAATATTTTTATAAATTTACAATAATTTTGGAAATAAATATTCTAATGGTATAAAAAAATACGCTAAATCTAATAACTAGTTTTAGCGTATTTTATAATAATAAATTTTTAGTTTTAGGATCTAAAATTCTAACAATATCTAATTTTAATTTTTTATAATTTTTCTAGTCAAAATTTGATTGTCTGTTGCGATTTTTATAAAATAAATTCCGTTCGAGATAGAAGTTAAATTTAAAGAAATTTCCTTATTGTTAAACTCTTTTTGAGTATGAATGATTTTACCAGTTAAATCAATAATTTCAATACTTTCAGGAATAACTTCACCTAATTTTACTGAGAAGATTCCGTTTGATGGATTTGGATAAATTCCTATATTTTGAAGATTAAACTCTTCTGTTCCTAAGATGGTTGGTAATGGAGATTGCCATACACCACGTCCGAAAGTTGATGCTGTAATATTATTATCAACATAATTTATCTCTAAATCAGTAACTTTTACATTAGGCAAATTAGTGTCAAATGCAGTCCAAGTTGTAGTGGTGTCATCTTTATAATATACGCCAAGATTTGTACCTATAAATAAAGGATTGTTTGCATTTCCTGCTTGATGTTTTATGCAAAATTTTCCTATTGATGGTAATCCTAAAGCAATATTTGAAAATGTTGAGCCACCATCAATAGATTTTAATGCTTGACCAGATGTTCCTGCCGTTAAAAGATAAACAATACTACTATTAGAAGAATGTACAGTAATATCCGAAATAGTTGTAGTTGCTGTATATACAAGAGTAAAATTGATTCCTTTGTCTGTGCTTTTATATAATTGTGATCCATTTGCAACATACATATTGTTGATATTACTAGGATCTATAGTTATTAAATCGATGTCACCAGTCCCAATTGCTGAAAGACTTTGTTGTACCCAGGCACCACCAGTTGATTTATATAATCTAGAATATCCTGCAAAAAGCTCTCCCATACTATTAATTTCTAAAGGTGTAACCCAGTTTCCTCCGCTATCATTTGTTCCAGTTTCTGCTGTAGGAGCTCCTACAGATCCCCCGGAACTGGTTCCCGCATTTGTGCTTTTGTATAAAGAACCTCCGTATTGTATAAATCCATAGCTCAAATCTTGATTTAGTGGACTTATAGCTACATCCATTCCGTCTGCTCCATAATAGTTTTTCCATTGATTAGTATTAAAAGCGTGACCTCCATTGTCTTGGTGTCCTGTCATCATTTTTGAGGAAGTTTGTTTTGCAACCGCTAGCTTATAAATTATCCCGTTTTGAATAGTCTTTGTTAAATCAGTAAAATTAGTTCCTCCATTTGATGAAACATAAATACCACCATCGCTTCCACAATATAATTTTGTGCCAAAAAACCTTAAAATATGAATATCTGCATGCGTGTATGCCGCCGACGAAGGAGAACTCCAATTGTTCATTTTTGTGAAAGAAGTTCCACCATTTGTCGATTTCCAAATATTTAAACAACCAGTATAAATTTCTTCAGCATTTGTACTAGAAACCGCAAGAGCTAAATCGTACCATGCCTGAGTTCCTTCAAAAATATTGGTAACGTTAGTAGAGTTTACAAAATTCAATCCTGAGTCTATCGATTTATAAACACCTTGGTAGGCATTTCCTGTTGTAGCACTTAAAACATATATGTAATTCGGATTAGCAGGGGTGACATCAATAACCAATCTTCCAGAAGTGGCTGGTAATCCAGAAGTTATTGTTGTAAAAGTATTGCCTGAATCTGTAGATCTATAAAAAGCAGACGCACTTACAGCATATACTATTGTAGGATCTATTGGTTTAATTTTTATGTCTTTTATATTTCCTGTTAAGGTTCTTGTCCATGAAGTTCCCCCATTTACGGATTTATAAAAACCAGCACTTGTAGCTACCCAGACCATATTAGAATCTGAAGGATTTACATAAATGTCAGATGCTCTACTAACTCCAGAAATTGTACCAGTTATATTCCAAGTTGTGCCACCATTTATCGATTTGTATACACCAACAAAATTTGTGTCTGAGTGATCTCTATCTCCAGTTGCAATATAAATTATATCAGAATTGTTAGGATCAATAGCAATTCCTGAAACCCCAATTTGCGGAAATTCATCAAACAAAGGTATAAAACTTGTTCCTCCATTAGTTGATTTCCAAACACCACCTGCAGGAGTACCCGCATATATTATATTTGCATTATTAGGGTCTACAGCTACAGCTTGTATACGTCCTTGACCTGATGACCACGAACCTGAATTAATATAAGGTAAAGTCCCAAAAACGGGTTGCCAATTACTTGTAGCCGTAATGCTTTTATTGCTTTGAGACTGTTTTTTAGTATTATAAATTTGAAGTATTTCTTCATTTGTTAGGATTGTACCATCATCATGAAGTTGATTTTCTTGATTGTTTACCCAGCGCATGAAAGGTTTATAACCACTTCCTTTTATATTTCTATCATGATGCAACCAATATTCATCAAAAGCATCTTTCATTTCTTTTAAGGTTGCATTACCATTTTTAGATTGTAAAGATTGCATCCAAGGGGCATCTGGATTATATTGTGCTTTCGAGGTTAGAGATGCTAATAAAAAAAATAAAAAAATAATTTTCTTCATGTTACGTTGTTTAAAGTGTTGATTGTTATAGATATAATTCGTACTTAATTTTAACAAAAATAAGATTTTATTTTAAAATAACTAAATTATGGCGTATTATAAATAAAAGAAAATATTCAATTCAAAAAGTAGTTAGAATGCTATGTCCTTTGACTATTTAGAATAAAATAGTATCTTTGACCTCTTAAAAAAAGTAAAAATGTCACTACAAGAAATTCTAATTCCAAGTATTAAAATCGCAATTCAGGAACTTTTCGAGGTTACAATCGAGAAAATCGAATTTCAATCGACACGGAAAGAATTTGATGGTGATATTACCATGGTTATTTTTCCTTTATTGAAAGTTATAAAGGGAAATCCAGTCGATTTAGGAAATAAAATTGGAAATCATTTAGTAGAAAATGTAGCTGAAGTTGAAGCTTTCAATGTGGTTTCAGGTTTCTTGAATATTGTAATTGCTAAAGAATATTATATCAATTTCTTCAACGAAATAAAGACCGACGAACAATTTGGTTTTGTATCTCCAAAAGATAATGAAAAAGCGATTATGGTTGAATATTCTTCGCCAAACACCAACAAACCCTTGCATTTAGGTCATGTTCGTAACAATCTTTTAGGATATTCTGTTGCCGAAATCATTAAAGCTTCGGGGAAAAAAGTATATAAAACTCAAATTATCAACGATAGAGGAATTCATATTTGCAAATCGATGTTGGCTTGGCAGAAATTTGGAAACTCAGAAACACCAGAAACTTCTGGTTTAAAAGGAGATAAATTAGTTGGTAAATATTATGTTGCCTTCGATAAAACCTATAAAACAGAAATTAGCGAATTAATGTCGCAAGGAAAAACCGAAGAAGAAGCTAAAAAACAAGCACCAATTATTATTGAAGCCCAACAAATGCTTCTTGATTGGGAAGCTGGGAAGCCAGAAGTAATTGCACTTTGGAAAACTATGAACCAATGGGTTTATGATGGTTTTGCAACAACATACAATAATTTAGGTGTAAATTTCGATTCTTATTATTACGAAAGTAATACTTACTTATTAGGAAAGGAAGTGGTTCAAATAGGATTAGATAAAGGTGTTTTCGAAAAAGATCCTGACGGTTCGGTTTGGATAGATTTGACAGAAGATGGTTTAGATCGTAAAATTGTATTGCGTTCTGACGGAACAGCAGTTTATATGACACAAGACATCGGAACTGCAATTCAGCGATCAAAAGATTTTCCTGATGTTGGCGGAATGGTTTATACTGTTGGGAATGAACAAGATTATCACTTTAAAGTGTTGTTTTTGATATTAAAAAAACTAGGGTTCGACTGGGCTTCTAGCTTAAATCATTTGTCTTACGGAATGGTCGAATTGCCATCTGGTAAAATGAAATCTCGTGAAGGAACAGTTGTAGATGCTGATGATTTGATGGAAGAAATGACTGAAACTGCACAAAAATTATCTGAAGATTTAGGTAAACTCGAAGGTTATTCCAAAGAAGAAAAAGCAGCATTATATAAAACTATAGGTTTGGGAGCACTTAAATATTATATGCTTAAAGTAGATCCTAAAAAATCGATGATGTTTAATCCGGAAGAATCTGTAGATTTTGCGGGTAATACGGGTCCTTTTATTCAGTACACATATGCTCGTATACAATCTATTTTGAGAAAAGCAGATTTTGACACATCTGTCACATTGAGCGCAGTTGAAATGAGATTGCACCCAAAAGAAAAAGTACTCATCAAACAAATAGAAATGTATCCTGAAGTGATTCAGAGCGCTGCGATCAATCATAGCCCTGCTTTATTGGCAAATTACATTTATGATTTAGTAAAAGAATACAACTCGTTTTATCAAACAGTTTCTATTCTTGGCGAAGAAAATCATGACAAAAAAGTATTTAGAGTACAATTGTCTAAAAAAGTGGCCGATACTATAAAAACAGCATTCAAACTTTTAGGCATTGATGTACCTGAAAGAATGTAATTTAAATTATTAATAAATTATATTTATTTCGTAACTTTGAGTGTATTTAATTCAAAATCAAAATGTTATGGAAAAAATATCTTTAATGGCTGTCTTATCATTAATATTTATGATAAGTGTAGCATCAATGTGTAGTAAAGACGATCCAATTCCGCAGAGTAATCCATCCGTCGATCCAACTCCAGTTATAAATATAGTTAATAATGGAACTTGGAGAGTTACTTTTTATGAGGATTCTGGTGTAAATGAAATTTCAAATTACACAGGTTATAATTTCACTTTTGGTTCTTCAAGTACTTTAACGGCAACTAATGGTACAAACACGTATACAGGTTCTTGGTCGGTAACTAGCGATAATAGTGGTGATGATAGTCCTAGCAATGATTTAGATTTTAATATTTCATTTTCTGCACCAGTAACTTTTGTTGACCTTACTGATGATTGGAATATTTTAGAATATACGACTACAAAAGTTAGATTAATTCACGTAAGTGGTGGTAATGGTGGGACAGATTATATTACTTTCGAAAAAAATTAAGATTTTACAAAAGAAACCCGCCAGATATAAAAATCTGGCGGATTAATAGACAATAAAAACAACAAAAACATATTAGTTATAATTAATATGATAGTTAACTTGATTAAAAGTTAAAAATTCTTTTTTCTCTTTATAATTCATTAGACTTATAAGTTCAAATAGTTCATACCTATCAATAAGTATTATTAAATTGCTTTGCAAAGTTGAAATAGGAATTTTTTTCTCATAAATAGAATTTTCGTACTCTTTTTCCCAATAAGTTGCATCAATCTTCGATAAATAAGTTTTAAAACTCTCTAGCTCAAACGGAGTCAAGCTAAAAGTCAAATTCTTGTACGACAATTGGAAATTTTCAGAATGCGAACATTTAATCAAATTTCCATTCAGGCTTGTGTTTAAAAATTTATACATAGTGTCTATTTTACAATGTAACTATCAATAATTTTGTTAACGTCTTCTCTTTTAGCGTCTGATTTTAGGTCAAATAATTTCATAAATAAAAATTAATTGTCCACTTTTTTTTCTAAAGATAAAGTTCTGTTTTTTAAGAAAATTATTTCCCATTGGTCTCTAACTTTTTTCCAAACCGAGTTGTTTTTTTTCCACCAATCTTGTGCTATTCTACATTTAGAATCATCCACTTTTGTGTACACATCATGTCCTTTTTCTTGTGCTAACAAAACATCTTTTTCGCTATCTTTTCTAATGAGTTTAGAATTATCTTGATCGTGAATCCAACCAGTATCTTTTGTTTCTTGAACATTAGTTCGTTGTAAAACATTATAATCATTGCGAATCGTATGTTCTCTTCTCGGCAATGGCGCATCTGTCGTATTTTCCCAATAATGCCTTCCATCTACGTGAATCCAAGTTGCGGTACCTTCATATCTCGGGCTATCATCAACCTGATATACTTTTTGTGTCCATTGTCCTTTTACTTCTTTAGCCTTTAATTGATTAAAATTCCAAGTAGTTTCTTTGTAGAAATTATAAAAATTAGTGTTTTCAAATAACCAATCCTGACGCCAATGTTTTACAACATCATTTTCATTTTTCCCAACAATTAGTATATGTTGCATTGAGATTTTATTTGATTGGTCTTCTAATAATTCAACCCATTCCAGCGCTGTGTCATGTTTTATAGGAGATTTTTTGTATAAACTATCTTTGGAATAACTAAAAGTTTCAGCAAAATTAAACTGTACTTTATAGCAACCGCACATAGACTTAATCGCTTTTATGTCTTCTTGTTTTTTTAAATCCTGACATTTTCCTGACAAACCAGCTAGCATAATAAATGCCGAAAATAGAATTGTTTTGATATTCATAACGTTATGTTTTAGTATTAAATTTCTTTTGCAAATATATTATATTAATTTAGAATAAATAAAAATAAGAACATATATTTGCTGAAAATTATTAAGAATCATTCTGAACAATGAAAAATACCTTCTATATAGTATTCGCAATTATTATAAACTTAAAGGGGATATGTCAGGAAAAAAACAATAATTATACAGACACTAAACAACTAAAGGAAGTTGTGCTAACAGGACAATTTACGCCTCAGTCGATAAAAAAATCTGTTTTTAATGTTCGATTAATTACTGCTAAAGACATTCAAAATTTAGCAGCTACTACTTTGTCGGATGTTTTGAGTCAGTATTTAAACATTACAGTTAGACCGAATGGAACAAATGGTCGTTCTACCGTTTCATTATTTGGATTGGACGCACAATATTTTAAGATTTTGGTGGATGGTGTGCCTTTGGTTAATGAAGCAGGTTTAGGAAATAACACCGATTTATCACAAATTAATTTAAACGACATCGAGCAAATCGAAATAGTAGAAGGTTCGATGGGTGTGACACACGGAGCCAATGCAGTAAGTGGTGTTTTGAATATTGTGACCAAGAAATCTTCACAAAACAAGTGGAATATTTCGGCAACAGCTCAAGAAGAAACCGTTAAAGATGAATATTCTCTTTTTGAAGAAGGAAGACATATTCAAGCATTGAAAGTTTCACATTCTATAAATGACAATTGGTTTGTGAGTTTGGGTGCGAACAGAAATGATTTTCAAGGTTTTTTAAATGATAAAAAAGGGAAAAACTATACAGAAAACGACCAAATGCGTGGTTTTAGATGGCTTCCGAAAGAACAACTTAACTCAACCGCATTAATTTCGTATTGTAAAAACAGCTTTACTTTTTTCTACAAATTCGAATATTTAGATGAAATTATTGATTTCTATAACAGCACAGTACAATCAGGTTATAATACAGAATTAGGTTCTTATCGTTATGCGAGTGACAAAAGATATTTGGTGAACCGCTATTTTCATAATTTAAATGCAACAGGAAAAATCTTCTCGAAATTGAATTATAACGTTTCACTTTCGCATCAAAAACAAGCTCGGAATGTAGAAGATTTCAGATATTATTTACAAACCAAAACGGAAGCAAATAAGGAAATTGTAAAAGATCAATCGATGGAAGTTTTATATTCTACGGGAACTTTGAGTAATTTCTATACAGATAAAAAAGTCGATTTACAATTGGGTTATGAAATCGTCAATAACAAAGGATTTTCATTAGTTCAAGAAGCGAATAACATGATTGTTCCGATTCGAAAAACACTTGAAAATTATGATTTCTTCGTTTCTTCTGAAATTAAAGCTTCGGAAAAATTCTCTATTCGTTCAGGAATGCGATTTTCGGCACAATCGAAATTTAAAGACCAATACGCTTCCTCATTAGGTTTAAGATATTTGTTCGGAAGGGGAATTGAACTTCGAGGATCGTATGGCAATTCGTTCAGAACACCATCATTTGAAGAATTATATTCGAAACAAATTTTCGACGGACACTTTTTTGCCGGAAACGAAAATTTGAATCCAGAAACTAGTACTTCCTATGAAGTTAGTTTGAAAAAAACCTCTTTTTTACCTTCTAAGCTACAAATTTCAAACACTTTTTCTGGAAGTTTTTTAAATGTAAACGACAGAATTGATATGGCTTTGGTACGATTTAATCCGGATACCAGAAATCCAGAATACGAATACATCAACATTAGTAACTACCGAATTTGGAATTTCTCCACCATGAACCAATTCAAAAAAGACAATTGGTCATTCAATATCGGTGCTTCTGTAATTGGGATTTCTCAAAAAATAGAAAATCAGGTTATTACATCCAATGAAAAGTACTTGTATTCGATGAACTTGAATAGTAGTGTTTCTTATTTCGTACCAAAATGGAAAACTACATTTTCTACCTATTACAAACTAAACGGAAAATCGCAACAATTTGTAGAAGGCGCAACAGAATATATCGTTTCAACTATTGATTCAAGCAATTGGTTAGACGCTTCTATTCGAAAAACCTTTTTCAAAGACAAATTAGAAACCACAATTGGCGCCAGAAATTTACTAAACATCACAAGCATCAATCAATCCAGAACCAATGAAGGAGCAGGACATGCCACATCTTCACAAATTATGTTGGCTTATGGTCGTTCCTATTTTTTAAAACTTACGTATAACCTTAATTTTTAACATTTATAAATCAATATTATGAAAAAACAATTTTTATTTTTAAGTTTTGCTTTGCTAACCTTAGCATCTTGCTCCAATGACGAAGAAACTAATCCAGTAGCAAATACTCCGGCAGCCGCTTCAAATGTAGCAATCAAACAACCAACTGTTGGTGGTGCTAATCAACCTAATCAAGTGTTTTTAGATTTAAGTTCAGAAACTTTAACTCCAGTGAATAGATCTTCTTGGGATTTCGGATTTTCTTCTGGTTCTGATTTTAGAGTTGTAATTAATGGATCAATTAAAATGGCTGTGAAACAATTAGCCACTTCTGACATTACTTTAACACAAACTTCAGATGCAAGTGTTTCTGTTGGTGCGGGAACAAATCCTGCAAGTAAGGGATATTGCGATAATCCAACTGGCGTTTTAACTGGTGCTAGTGCTGGATTCGGAACGGCAATTGCAGAAGTGTCAGTAAATGATGCAGACAATAAAGTATATTTAGTAAACTTAGGATTTGCTGTTTCAACAACTACTCCAAATGTTGGTTCTGTAAGTATTGATGGTGATTCTAGAGGATGGAAAAAAGTTAGATTTTTAAGGAATGGTAACGGATACAAAATCCAATATGCCAATTTAGATTCAGCAACTTATACAGAAAAAACGATTGCTAAAGATACTGATTTCAACTTCACATTTTTTAATTTAAATTCTGGAACTACAGTTGCTGTGGAACCACAAAAAGCAAAATGGGATGTGTGTTTTACCATTTTTACAAACTATTTCAATATGGGAGCTGGAGAAGTAACTTACGGTTTTTCCGATTTTATCACTACCAATATGAAAGGTGGCACAAAAGCCTATCAAGTTTTAACTTCAGAGTTTACCTATGACGCTTTTACAAAAGCAAAAATTGTGGAAGCAAATTTTACAACTTCAGCAACAGATCAAAGAATTATTGGTTCCAACTGGAGAATTGGTGGTGGCCCGTCTACTTTACCAAGTGTGAAAACAGATCGTTTTTATGTTGTGAAAGATGTAACTGGAAATTACTATAAAATAAAATTTTTAGCGATGACTAATGACGCAGGAGTTAGAGGAAATCCAACCATTCAATATACTATCTTAAATTAAGAGAAGTAGTTATTTTAAAAGAAAAATCGAAGTTTCTCATTAAACTTTGAATTTTGTTCGTGTTTAGTTTTAAAGACTGCTCAATAATAGGGCAGTCTTTAATTATGTTAATCTCAACAAAATGTTATATGTTAGACTATACCATATTTATTCTTGAAAAAGTAAGTTTCGATTTGAATCTCTTTTCGAAAGAATTACTAAAAGCATTAAAAATACTTATTCCTTCAGATATTATTCAATTGCGAGATTGGTTTTATTATTTTGCTAAAGATAAAAAGGAATTACTAATATTTGGATCCTATTTTTGAAATTCAAAATGGACACAAATTGATTTTATAATTTATACATTAACATTTATTATATTATCATTACATTTGTGACTCACAAAATAACTTAAATCAATTCCGAAAGATTTTTTCTTTCGCTGTGGAATCAAGTGAAATTCTTGAACTGTCGTGCAACTGTGTTTTCCTTTTTTTATGGAATAAGTCAGATACATAATAATTGATTTTTGTTTAAGCATCACGAAAGTGCTTGGACTCGCGTATTTCATTAATCTCTAATGAAACAATACGTTTGTTTTATTCGCTTTTTTAATAATAAAAATGAATAAACATGAAACACAAAGAATTAATATTCGATTCAAATCATCAACTTAATATTGCTTTCCAATATTTCAAATCCATTCAAGTATGCTAGAAGAATATGACAAAGCTTTTGCAAAATATAGGAAAGGTTTAAAAACAATTCCCATGCCAATTATTTGTTGGGATTTTCATAATATTAAGAATTTAGAATTACTAAGTTTTGATATTATTCAGAAAAATTGGAGTAAAAAAATAAGTTTTCTAAAAATTGTAAACAATGATAAGAAGGACATTATTGTAACCGATAAGAATTTCAAAATTATTTTTGCAACAAAAAGTATTCTAGCAATGACAGGTTATCAACCAGAAGAAATAATCGGAAAATCTCCTAAAATATTTCAAGGGGTTTTAACTTCAGAAATTGCAAAAGATAATATTAGAAAAGCAATAGCTAATAAATTACCTTTCAAAGAAGTTATCGTAAACTACAAAAAAGACGGTTCTCTTTATAAGTGCGAAATAGAAGCAATTCCGAAATTTGATCAAAAAGGAGAATTTTTAAACTATATCGCTTTCGAAAGAATAGCATCTTAAATATTATGAAAACACAAGAAGAAAAAATTAACGACTCAATTACACGAGTTTTTAAAGCCGTATTTCCTAACACAACCAATCACTACGACACCTTATTTGGTGGTACTGCAATGCAGTTTATGGACGAAGTTGCCTTTATAACAGCCACAAGATATAGTCGTCAAAAAATGGTTACAGTTAGTAGTGATAGAATAGATTTTAAAAGGCCAATTCCCCATGGAACAATTATTGAACTCATAGGAAAGGTAACTTATTTAGGCACTACAAGTCTAAAAGTTAGGGTAGATATTTTTATAGAAGAAATGTACACAAATTCTAGAGAAAAAGCCATTACAGGAGAGTTTACATTTGTAGCAATTGATGAAAATAAAATACCCGTTAAAATCGATTAAAAAATTAATGTTTTAAGTAATATTTTATTTTTAATAATCCTTACATAATCCACTTCAAATTCTTAAATTTGCGACATTAAAATAAAAAATTATGTTCAATAGTTTAAGCGAAAAGCTAGATAAAGCCTTCCATATATTAAAAGGTCACGGAAAAATCACCGAAGTAAACGTAGCCGATACACTAAAAGAAGTGCGACGTGCCTTACTTGATGCCGATGTTAACTTCAAAATCGCAAAAGATTTTACTACCAAAGTAAAAGAAAAAGCAATTGGGCAGGACGTATTGACTATGCTTCAGCCAGGACAATTATTGGTAAAGTTGGTCAAAGATGAACTTACGGAGTTAATGGGTGGTGATGTTGCGGGAATAAACCTTTCG
>NZ_JAYURN010000012.1:0-6489 GCF_043756175.1 Flavobacterium sp. | reverse complement strand
TTATATATTGTTGTTGCTGATATTGTTTTTTATACGATTTTGGCCACCAGCAAACATGCAAGAATTAGCTGGCGGTGGCGGAGGAGGTGGTGTTACTGTAAACTTTGGTGATACCGAATTTGGTTCTGGAAATAATTTTGAAAGTGATGTTTTAGATGTAAAAAACGAAACCAAACAAGTTGTAAAACCAACAGAAACTGCCGAAGATCAAATTATAGCGCAAGAAAATTCGACCGAAGAAAATGATGTGGTTATCGCTAAAAAGACAATCACAAAAAAACCTAAGGTTGAAATTTTAAAAAAAGAAACCCAACCAGTTGTTGTAAAACCAAAAGTTACTAAAAACACCAACGACGCTTTGGCTAATATCCTAAAAGGAGGAAACAAAGGCGGCGACGGAAATTCGAGCACTCAAGGAAACCAAGGCTCATCGAATGGAAGTTTGTCTAACGATGGCTACGGAAATGGTGGTTCTGGAGGAGGAACAGGCGGTGGAAACGGTTCTGGCAACGGTACGGGAACGGGAGCAGGAAGTGGTTCTGGATCTGGTGGTGGTTCAGGAAGTGGAAATGGTGGCGGTGTAGGTTATTCTCTTGGTGGCCGAAAAGCACTGTCTAAACCAGCACCTAAATATACTTGTAATGAATCAGGTAAAGTTGTTGTCGAAGTTTCTGTAGATAGAAACGGAAATACAATTAGTGTGGTTCCAGGAGTAAAAGGTACTACAAACACTGCAAAATGCTTACTAGACCAAGCCCGAATTGCCGCAATGAATACCAAATGGCAAGCCAGCGAAGATGCGCCAGAAAGACAAGTTGGCAAAATCGTGTATAGCTTTAGTTTGAATTAAAATATCTAGTAATATAACAAAAAAGCACAAAATTCAGAATGAATTCTGTGCTTTTTTGTTTTGATAAATTGTTGAGATTTTGTGAGACTTTCGCAAAATCTATCTTAGCGGTCATTTCATGATTTTAGCCAGAATTCATCAGTCAAATAAAATACTGTATCAATAAAATAAAGAATGTCATTTTTTGTCAAAACATTCTCATCATGTAAATTCTTCTAGTATTATTCCCAATTCGGGGTTTATATAATCATTATTTCTATTATTCTGAAAACCATTATTGGTTAAAAAGTCTTTGACTTGTTGCAAATCTGTTGTAGAAGTTACTGATACGTAATTCTGTTTTACAATTGCGTATAGAATATCATTGTCTTTTGTAAAACCAATTAATTCGTAAGCGGTGTCTGAAAAAAAATAATTGCGAAGAAGCAAATTATGGAAATAATCTTTCCAAGAATTATAATAAATAGCACCGTTTAATTTCAACACATGCTCGCTATCTTTTAAATAGACTTTCTGTTCAGCTCCTTCACTGACATATTGAGAAATATCTAAATCATTTATCCAAAGATTTTTATCAGAAATAAAGTTCTCTAACTTCTCTGTTTCTTTTTCGTTGTGGTGCTTTTCGTTTTCAGCATTTGAGCCTGCTTGCGAGCCATTGCTAAGGTAACAGGAGATTGTTTGGATAATTGTTCCAAACCTAACTTCGCTCTTTCCTGAAAGGATATTGTGTAATTCATCTCTTAAATGGTTATGCATTATGTAAATATAAGAAAGTTTTTTGTTAAAAATGACTTTTTGAGACGTGCTCGAAAATACAATTAGTGTGGTTCTAGGTGTAAAAGGAACTACAAATACTGCAAAATGTTTATTAGACCAAGCCCGAATTGCCGCAATGAATACTAAATGGCAAACCAGCGAAGATGCTCCAGAAAGACAAGTAGGCAAAATTGTATATAGTTTTAGTTTGAATTAAAATATTCTAGCAATATAAAAAACACAAAATTCAGAATGGGTTTTGTGCTTTTTTGTTTTAGTAAATAGTTGAGATTTTGTGAGACTTTTGTGGAGTAACGTCCGGTGACGTGACTCTCACCGAGCAATCACAAATATAAACCAAACCTTGAGTTATCAGAGTATTTTCTAAAGAACCACAGAATAAGCCATTGAGGTGAACCTGCTGTTGGCAGTAGTTTTTATATTTCTCTCAGGATTTCAATTTTCAAGTTTTCTGTGTTTAAATCCACTATGAAGTACCTCAATGAATTTATATGTGAAGTATTGTGCTTAACAAGGTCAATATCATCCTTCGCGGCATTTTTTCCGAAATATATTGCTACTAGATTTCCTAAAAACGGTTTTTCTTTTCCAGCAAAATTTGCTTCTTCACAAATTATATAAGTTCTTAGTTCTTCTTCATAACTCCAGTTTTTGAATTTGTTTGCCAAAAATTTTCCATTTGAGGTAATGTTTATGCTTAAATGTCCAGTAGATGTCCTTTCTATATTGTCTATGATTGTTAGATCATTATCATAGTTGATATTAATTAATTGACCTTTAATTGTCTCTTCGTTTGTTATTTCAAACTCTAGGCAAACTCCTCTATGATTGTCCGCATAATGCGACCACATTAGTATTTCACTCATATTCTTAGAAAAGCAACAAGTACAAAGTTTGGAGGTGAAATCAGTATAGGTGTTTGTGGCTGTATTGTCTATCAAAAAACACTCAAAAGGGTCATTCAATAAATGAAGTTTACTATACCAATTAGTTTCTTTTCTTAAAGATTGAAGTAAGTTAATATTTATTGTATGATATTTAAATATTTTCATTTCGGATACAATGCGTTTTCTTAAAATTACCGACAACTTATCGATTTGTATATTTTGCGTGAGGGATAGAAGCGGTATCCTTTTTTGAGGAACGAAAAAAAGATATAGCGAAAAGCCTGACCCGTCTCGTCTTTTGGGATGAGACGAAGGGTCACGCCCAAAATCTTAAACTTTATTTACCAGCACTTGTAGCGATTACAAATTTCAAATTATTTTTTACGCCTATTTGCAAAACATCTACTAAATCCTGCACTTGAAGATTGTACGGAATGCGGACAATGACTGCTTGGTCTTTGGTTTCTCCTAATTTAGAGAGTAATGTAGTTTCCAGATTATCGAACGAAACTTCTTGCTTGTCGAGATAAAATTTCTTGTCTTCGGTAACTGAAAGTGTGATGTGTTGCTTGTTTGTTTTTTCGGTTGCTTTGGCTTTAGGCAACGTCATTTTTATCACATTTGGGTTTGCCAATGTAGATATGATTAGGAAAAACAACAGCAAAAAGAACATAATATCACTTAATGACGATGTTGCTATTTCTGCATGAAATCGTTTATTTCGTTTTATTTGTGGCATTTGGTCTCTGAATTATGTTTACAAATTCTAATACGTGGCGCTGAATATTTAACGAAAAACTGTCTATCACTCCGTTAAATAAATGGTAGGCCGAGTAAGCCACAATTCCTACAATAAGTCCCGAACCAGAACTAATCATTTTTTCGTACAAACCACCAGAAATATTTCCAATACTAATGTTTTCGGTAATCGAAATGCTATAAAAAATCTTAATTACACCGCCAATAGTTCCAATAAAACCTAAGGTTGGAGCGATACCAGCAATAAGACCAAGATGTCCCAATCGGCGTTCCATTTGTCCAATTTCTATATTGGCCACTTTTTCCATATTCGATTCAATCTCGGCAATGGGTCTTCCTATGGTGTGAAGCCCTTCTTTTATTACGTTTCCAGAAGCGGTAGTGTCTTTTTCGGCAGTGGCAATCGCCATATCAATATTACCAGAATTCAGGTGAATTCTAATATCTTTCATCAAATGAGTGTCGTATTTTGTGTGTTTTTTCAAATAAATAAAACGTTCGATAATCACGTAAATCGTGTAAAACAGCAATAAGGCAATGGGAATTAAGAAAAATCCACCTTTCATAATAAATCCTAAAACTGAAATTTCGTTGTCTTTTACAACATTTTCAATGACTGCACCAGATGCAGCTGCAATGGTATCGTTTTGGGCTTGTAAAAAAAATCCAATCATATGGCAAAGTACTTTATTTATATTAAAAAATAGCTCAATTTTGCATAAAGATAATTGTCTATATTATACTAAACTAAAAAATAGATAAATTATTTTGTCAGCACTGATTATTTCTGATTTTAAATAAATATATTTTAAATGTTTAACCACATAGAAACATAGTTTTTATGAATTCAATAAAGACGCTTCACTTTATTACAATAAAACATAACTTTGTGAACCAAGTATTGGTCTATCTAATTCTTCTTTCTATGTTTCTATGTGGTTTTATTTTTTTTTAGAAATTTTAAGTTTTATTAATTGCATTATAAGGTTAAAAATATGAATTACCAACAGACTTTAGATTGGCTATTTGCACAGTTGCCCATGTACCAGCAACAAGGTGCTTCGGCGTATAGAAAAGATTTAGTAAATACTATTTTACTCACCAATCATTTGGGAAATCCTGAATTAAAAGTAAAAACGATTCATGTAGCTGGAACCAACGGAAAAGGCTCTACTTCGTCTATGATTGCTTCGGTTTTGCAGGAAGCAGGTTATAAAGTGGGTTTATACACTTCGCCACATCTGAAAGATTTTAGGGAAAGGATAAAAATAAACGGAATAGAAATTTCTGAAGATTTTGTTGTCGATTTTGTTGCCAAAAACAAAGCTTTTTTTGAAGAAAACAACCTAAGTTTTTTTGAAATGACAGTAGGTTTGGCTTTCGATTATTTTGTAAAACAAGAAATCGATGTTGCTATTATTGAAGTCGGAATGGGGGGAAGGCTTGATTCTACCAATATTATTACACCATTGGTTTCGGTAATTACTAATATTGGTTTAGATCATATCCAGTTTTTAGGTAATACGATAGAAGCCATTGCTAGTGAAAAAGCAGGCATTATAAAACCAAATATTCCAGTTGTAATTGGAGAATATACCAACCAAACCAAAGATGTTTTTTTGGCTAAGTCCAAAGATTGTAGGTCGGATATTTATTTTGCTTCGGATTTAATTACTAATGATTATCCGAGTGATTTATTAGGCGATTATCAGCAACACAATAAGAAGACGGTTGTTCAAACCATCGAAGTTTTAAAACCTTATTTTTCAGTTTCGGAAGAAAACCTAAAGAACGGATTATTGAATGTAGTAAAAAATACGGGTTTGTTAGGACGTTGGCAACAAATAAAGTCAAATCCAAAAGTAATTTGCGATACGGCGCACAATAGTCATGGTTTAAAGATTGTATTAAATCAGATTGAAAAAGAAAAATTCGGCAACTTATTTTTTGTTTTAGGCTTTGTAAACGATAAAGATTTAGATGATGTTTTGCCTTTATTCCCAAAAAAAGCGAATTATTTTTTTAGCAAGCCAAATATTTTTCGAGGATTAGAAGCGAAAATTTTACAAGAAAAAGCGGCTGAGTTCGGACTAATTGGGAATATATATAATTCTGTTTCAGAAGCTTATCAAGAAGCTTTAAGATTGTCAATGCAAGACGATTTTATTTATATTGGGGGAAGCACATTTGTAGTTGCAGAAATTTTATAATTTTATTTGATTTTTGTTTGCAAAAGTAAAAAAACGTCTTATATTTGCACTCGCAATAACGCAAGACATTGCTACCCGAAAGGGCGATTAGCTCAGCTGGTTCAGAGCACCTCGTTTACACCGAGGGGGTCGGGGGTTCGAACCCCTCATCGCCCACAAAAAACTCCTTAAGAAATTAAGGAGTTTTTTAGTTTTATACTTTATGGAATTTATTGTTTATATACTCATCGCCACAAAAAAAAACTCCTTAAGTAATTAGACTGCACCCAAAAGTTTGGACAAATTTATAATTAATTTTGATAATAATGAGCTCGATATTGTATCGGGCTCATTTTGTTTAAATTTGACTTGATTCTGTCGTTATTGTAATAGTTTATGTATTCATTTATTTCATTTTTTAAATGGTCTATTGATTTGTATTTTTTAAGATAGAACAATTCCGATTTTAGTATTCCAAAGAAGTTTTCTATAATATCATTATCCAAGCAATTTCCTTTTCTGGACATACTTTGAGTTATTCCTTTTTCTTTTAATAAACATTGATATTGTTTCATTTGATATTGCCAGCCTTGGTCAGAATGTAGGGTTAAATTAGTGTTATTTGGTATTTTTTTAAATGCTTTTTTAAGCATCATTACTACTTGATTAAACACTGGTCTTTCTGTGAGTTCATAACTGATTATTTCCTGATTAAACAAGTCAATAATAGGAGATAAATACAATTTGTTTCCAGATACATTAAACTCGGTTATGTCGGTTGCCCATTTTTGATTAGGAGCCGATGCTTTGAAATTGCGTTCTAAAATATTAGGAGCTATTTTGCCTTGTTCGCCTTTATATGATTTATATTTTTTGACTCTAATAATACTTTTTAAACCTATTAATTTCATTAATCTTAAAACTGTTTTGTGATTGATAACCAAACCTTTATTATTTAATTCATCTGTAATTCTCCTATACCCATAACGACCTTTGTGTTTATGATAAATGAATTTTATTAACT
>NZ_JAYURN010000011.1:0-6515 GCF_043756175.1 Flavobacterium sp. | reverse complement strand
AATCATCAACCGAATGGGTTTCAACAACGGTGGTGTACTCGAAGCGGTCGAACGATTAAAGAAAAACAACGGAGTTCTAATAGGCGGAAACATTGGTAAAAATAAACTCACTCCAAATGAAAACGCCACTTCCGATTACGAAATTTGTTTTGATGCTTTATACGATTATGTCGATTATTTTGTAGTAAATGTAAGTTCGCCTAACACACCAAATCTTCGTGAACTACAAGAAAAAGAGCCATTAACACAATTGTTAAACACGCTTCAAAATAAAAACATCCAAAGATGTCACACTGAGCGTAGGCGAAGTGCAAAACCTATTTTACTAAAAATTGCTCCAGATTTAACAAACGAACAACTTTTAGATATTATCGATATTGTAAAAACCACTAAAATTGCAGGTGTAATTGCAACCAACACTACCATTTCTCGTGAAGGTTTACAATCTATAAATCGAATCGAAATGGGTGGATTATCAGGAAAACCACTCACCAAACGCTCTACCGAAGTAATACGTTTCCTTTCGGAAAAAAGTAACAAAGCATTTCCAATTATTGGAGTTGGAGGAATACATTCTGTGCAAGATGCTATCGAAAAACTAGAAGCAGGAGCAAGTCTAATTCAGCTTTATACAGGTTTTATTTACGAAGGACCAGCATTAGTAAAAGCAATTAATAAAGCAGTTCTTAAAAAAAGTTTGTAACTTTACCACTTTGCCTTTTTAAATGAACCAACCAATAAAAATTATCGAATGTCCTCGTGATGCCATGCAAGGTATCAAAGCTTTTATTCCTACCGAGAAAAAAGTGGCCTATATTCAATCGCTTTTACGAGTAGGTTTCGACACCATCGATTTTGGAAGTTTTGTTTCTGCAAAAGCCATTCCTCAAATGCAAGACACCGTCGAAGTCTTGGCACAACTCGATTTGTCACAAACGCAAAGTAAATTATTGGCTATTATTGCCAACACACAAGGTGCTGAAAACGCTTCTGTCCATAAAGAAATTCAATATTTGGGATTTCCATTTTCTATTTCAGAGAATTTCCAAATGCGAAATACCCACAAAACCATTGCGGAATCACTTGTTACTTTACAAGAAATTTTAAACATTGCCGACAAAACAAATAAAGAAGTAGTTACCTATATTTCTATGGGATTTGGGAATCCTTATGGCGACCCTTGGAATGTTGAAATTGTAGGAGAATGGACAGAAAAGTTAGCCAATATGGGCGTAAAAATCCTTTCTCTTTCGGATACTGTAGGGTCATCAACACCAGAAGTAATTAGTTATTTGTTCTCAAATTTAATACCCAAATATCCAAATATCGATTTTGGTGCCCATTTGCATACTACGCCGGATAAATGGCATGAGAAAATCGATGCAGCTTACAAAGCAGGTTGTCGCCGCTATGATGGCGCAATTCAAGGTTTTGGTGGTTGTCCCATGGCAAAAGATGATTTAACAGGAAATATGCCAACAGAAAAATTGTTGTCTTATTTTACTACCCAAAAGGAAAATACAAATACCAGTCCAATGAGTTTCGAAAGCGCTTATAATGTTGCTTCTAGGTTATTTTTGGAATATCACTAAAAGTAAATATAGAAAATATTTCTTTCAGGTTTTCAGGTTTTTTATTAGATAGAATGTTTTTTGTAACCCTCAAATATAAGTACATCATAATTGAAAAAATTATTACCACGAATTGTTTTCCAACAATGCTTGAAACTAATAAATTATAACCATTACTTAGTGAAAAAAGGTTTATTCCATAAAACACTAAAGAATCAAATAATGAAATTAACGAAAGTGGAATAAAAATTTTTAAAATCAAATATTTATCGTTTAATTTTAAATTCAAAAACTCGTATATTATTATTAAAAAAACAGAATCTATATACAATAAACATGTTCCTGTCATAAAAATAACAATATCTAGATTTAAAATAGACTCTAAAAATTTTACATTAGTAGAATTATTATCCAATGTGAGTTGTAAACTTGAAAAAACAGATAATATGGTAATGACTATATTAGAAATCATCAAACCAAATATTAAAGCTCTAGTTTTTGCTAAATTTTCTGAATGAAAAATGAGTAATATAGCAAAAAGAGAAGAAGTGAATAAGATAGATGATCCAGGAGAAACCACAAATTCGTTAAAAATTTTATTATAAACGCTTGAGGCTAATAAACTTTGAAAAAATTGAATTGAACCAATAAATATAAATAATAAACCAATTCCAAAATATTTTCTTAAACGATGTAATAATAAAATTACAAGGCCAACAAAAATAGTTTCAAAAATAAAAATGTATAAAGGATTCATAACTCGAAATTATTTAGACAAAAATAGATAATAATTAATCATTTTTTTTACAGCTATTAGTATTTTATAAATCTTGTAGTAATTTACACATAAGTTCGTCTTATATCCCTGTCCAGTTCATACACTTTATTGTTCCAAAAAAACGGGATAATAAAAAATTAATTCAATTGGGCTTAAATTATCAGTAATAAAAGGGATTAAAATTTCCCAATTACCAATCCAATCATCATTGCAATACCAAAACTAAGCATTGTTCCAATAAGCACATATTCAGTCTTAATTGTGTTAGTATCTTTATATCTCAATATTGATTTTGCAGCAATAAGGAATCCAACTACTTCCAGCTTTCCAATAATTACAAAGGTTAATACCAAGATTCGTTCTAAAATTCCAATTAGTTTTCCAGCATTTTTAAGTTCGGCACTAGTATCCGAAATGCTTTCAATTTTACCTGCAACAAGTGTTTCTCTAATAAAAATATTGGCAGGTTTTAAACAAATTAAATAACCAAGAATAATTACTAGCCATTTTATATCAATAGGGATATTCCAGATTGTATTTGATTCAAAATACTGATTAAATATACGAACAAATAAGCCAATTATTGCTAAATGCAAAATTTGATCTATAAAAAAGGAGAACCTACTCGTATTCAAATTCTTTTTCAATCCATCAATTACATAATGAAGGATTGATATTGTTAAAGAACAAAAAACAAAGTTTATATCAAACGACAAAAACCACGAACAAATAAAAGTAATGAAGGCATGTTTTAATAAAAATTGACTTTTAAAACCATTTTCATTTTTCTCTTTTGCACTAGCATCTGTCTGAAAAAAATAATCACTCATTATATGGGCTATTATTTGTAAAATAAGCAGTTTTAACATCATGATTTAATTTCTTTAAAAATAGAACTAAAATATACCACAGATTTTTCAATTGCATTCCAGCCAATACTCGTAAGTTGTTTGTTTACTGTTGGTTGTTTCACTCCAATTTGAGTAGCGATTTCTTGTTCACTAAATCCCAATATACGAAGATATAAAATTTTGCATTGTTTTGCTGTTGCATTACTCACTAAAACATCTAATAAAGCTACAATGCAATTTATATTCTCATTCAATTTTTCGTTATTGGAGTTAAAAAAAATTGTATTTTTTATTACAATTCGTTCTTTGTCGTAAGTAGTACGTTCTTCGCTAATTCTTCTTCCCGAAAAGTAAATTGCTTCACCATCTATAACTCCGTTTAACTTGTCATATCTAGTCAGTTCGCCGTATCCAATTGCTAATCTAATACCATGATTTTTAAAATATTTACCTCGTACGGAATCGATATTTGTATTTAAAACAATAGCTTTTATATAGCTTTTTATTATGATTGTAATTGCTAAAGCATCTTCAGGATTTTCGATTACCATTTCTAAATAATCACCTTTTATAATTCTTCCATAAATAGAAAAGTTATTTTCTAATATCGAAATTAATGTCTTTAACTCCAATTCTAAAATAGATTTGGCTTCGTTAGTCAAGCTAGTAGAAGCAATAATATCTCCAGATAAAACTATTTTTTTACTCATCTTTATGATTTTAGAATAACAAATATAGCTTTTTTTTGCTATAAATAGCATTTATACCCTTTTTTAGTTATAAATTATATTTATAGCCTTTTTTAGCTATACTATTAAATTATGATTAATTCAAAACTGATTTAATTTTTAAATCTGAAATCTAAAATTAAAACACTATATTTGCACGCAATTTAACTACAACTACAAATTGCACATGAAAGCACACATTTCTAAAATCATTGGAGAAGGACTAACTTACGATGATGTATTACTTATCCCAAGTTATTCAGAGATATTGCCGCGCGAAGTAAGTATCAAAACACATTTTTCTAGAAACATAACACTAAACACACCAGTTGTTTCCGCAGCTATGGACACTGTGACCGAAAGTGCTATGGCAATAGCAATGGCACAAGAAGGCGGAATAGGAGTTTTGCATAAAAACATGACTATCGAGCAACAAGCAGGAGAAGTAAGAAAAGTAAAACGTGCCGAATCAGGTATGATAATAGATCCGGTTACCTTGCCATTATCAGCAACCGTAGCAGACGCTAAACAAGTAATGCGTGAATTTGGTATTGGAGGTATTCCAATTGTAGATGAAAATCAAACACTAAAAGGAATCGTAACCAACCGTGATTTGCGTTTCGAAAAAAATAATAATAGACTGATAACCGAAGTAATGACATCAGAAAATTTGGTTACAGCAGCTGTAGGAACATCTTTGCAAGAAGCAGAAATAATTTTACAAGGACACAAAATCGAAAAATTATTGGTCGTAGATCCAAATAATAAATTAGTAGGTTTAATCACTTTTAGAGATATTACAAAATTAACTCAAAAACCAAATGCCAACAAAGATAAGTTTGGTCGTTTGCGTGTTGCGGCAGCACTAGGGGTTACTGCCGATGCTGTAGAAAGAGCCACAGCTTTAGTAAATGCAGGTGTCGATGCAGTAATTATAGACACAGCCCACGGACATACAAAAGGTGTGGTTGATGTTTTAAAACTAGTAAAAGCAAAATTCCCAGATTTAGATGTAGTAGTAGGGAATATTGCTACGCCAGAAGCAGCTTTATATTTAGCCCAAAATGGTGCCGATGCTGTTAAAGTAGGAATTGGACCAGGTTCTATATGTACAACTCGTGTAGTTGCAGGAGTAGGATTCCCTCAATTTTCTGCAGTATTAGAAGTTGCAGCAGCGCTAAAAGGAACTGGAGTTCCGGTAATTGCCGATGGTGGAATTCGTTACACAGGTGACATTCCTAAAGCCATTGCAGCTGGTGCAGATTGTGTAATGTTGGGTTCACTTCTAGCAGGAACTAAAGAATCTCCGGGAGAAACTATCATTTTTGAAGGTAGAAAATTCAAATCATATCGAGGAATGGGTTCTGTTGAAGCAATGCAAGAAGGATCGAAAGACCGTTATTTCCAAGACGTAGAAGACGATATCAAAAAATTAGTTCCCGAAGGAATTGTAGGTCGTGTACCATATAAAGGAGAATTGAACGAAAGTATGCAACAATTTGTTGGCGGACTTCGCGCAGGAATGGGTTATTGTGGTTCTAAAGACATTGCGACACTACAAGAAACTGGACGTTTTGTAAGAATTACGACTAGCGGAATAGGGGAAAGTCATCCACATAATGTGACTATCACTAAGGAAGCACCTAATTATTCGAGATAATTAAAATATCCAATTATGCAACTCGTATTTGCCTCAAACAATAAAAATAAAATACAAGAAATACAAAGTATGCTTCCTGAAAGCATCAAAATACTAAGTCTTTCGGATATTGGCTGTCACGAGGATATTCCCGAAACAGCCAATACCATCGAAGGCAATGCCATACTAAAAGCGAATTATGTCACTCAAAAATATGGTTACGATTGTTTTGCTGATGATACAGGACTTGAAGTGGAAATGCTAAATGGAGAGCCAGGCGTATTCTCTGCTCGTTATGCTGGCGAACAGCGTAATGATAACGATAATATGGATAAATTGTTAGCCGAATTAAACAATAAAACCAATAGAAATGCCCAATTCAAAACTGTTATTTGTTTAAATATTAATGGCGAACAGCATTTATTTACAGGAATTGCCAAAGGAGAAATTACTAAAGAGAAGCTTGGGAATCAAGGTTTTGGCTATGATCCTATCTTTCAACCTGAAGGTTATCAACATACGTTTGCTCAAATTTCGCTCGAAGAAAAAGTAAATATAAGCCATCGTGGCAAAGCTACAAGAACGCTTATTACCTTCTTGAAAAAGTAACTTATTGATTTTCAATTGTTAATAAATTTTTAATTCTCGATTTAACATTAGTTTATCTCGTTTATTCGATGTACTTTTGCACCGAATTTAAAAATAAATAATGAACAAATTTGAACAATTAGGATTGACAGAATCGCTACTACGTGCGATTATCGATCTAGGATTTGAGAATCCGACCGAAGTACAAGAGAAAGCGATTCCGATGCTATTGGAAAAAGACATTGATTTAGTTGCGTTGGCTCAGACAGGGACAGGGAAAACGGCAGCTTTTGGTTTTCCAGTCATTCAAAAAATTGATGCCAACAATAGAAATACACAGGCGTTAATTTTATCACCTAC
>NZ_JAYURN010000010.1:0-20503 GCF_043756175.1 Flavobacterium sp. | reverse complement strand
TTACATTTCCAAGCACCCAAACGCATGGTTCCGCCTTTGTCTGTTATTGTTTTTTGTTCTTCCATCAAATTTATTACGGGATGAGAAGTTGTATCATTCATTTCGGTCGAATTTGCATCGGTATAACCCAAAACATTTCTAGAATATTCTATCACTGCCATTTGCATTCCGAGACAAATTCCTAAAAACGGAATATTATTTTCTCTTGCGTAACGAACGGTTTCTATTTTACCTTCTATTCCACGGCCGCCAAATCCTGGTGCAACTAATATGCCATCTAATCCTTTTAGTTGATTTTCTGCCGTTTTGGCATCTAAATATTCCGAGTGAATAGAAATTACATTTACTTTTGTTTCATTTGTGGCTCCTGCATGAATAAATGCTTCAAGAATTGATTTGTATGAATCTTGCAACTCGACATATTTACCAACCAAACCAATATTTATTTCATGTTTTGGGTTTTTATGTTTTTGCAAAAATTCGTTCCATAGTTTTAAATCTGGAGTCGATTTTTCTGGTAAATCTAATTTTTTCAATGCTACTCTATCCAATCCTTCTTCAAGCATCAAATTAGGAACATCGTATATTGTTGATGCATCGATAGATTGAATTACAGCTTCTCTTTTTACATTACAAAATAAAGCTAGTTTATGACGCAAGTCTTCTGACAATTCGTATTCGGTTCTGCAAACTAAAATATCGGCTTTTATACCGCTTTCCATCAGTGTTTTTACTGAATGTTGCGTGGGTTTTGTTTTTAATTCACCGGCTGCTGCTAAAAATGGTACTAAAGTAAGATGAATTACAATTCCGTTATTTTCTCCCAATTCCCAAACCAGTTGACGTACTGATTCTATGTATGGCAATGATTCGATATCACCTACTGTTCCTCCAATTTCGGTAATTACAATATCGTAATCACCAGATTTTCCTAACAACTGCATGCGTTCCTTAATCTCGTTGGTAATATGAGGTACAACTTGAACAGTTTTTCCTAGAAATTCGCCACGACGTTCTTTTTCAATTACTGAAAGATAAATTCTTCCTGTCGTTACGTTGTTTGCTTGAGATGTTGGTACATTCAAAAAGCGTTCGTAGTGA
The DNA here is from genome assembly GCF_043756175.1 of Flavobacterium sp. Classification (GTDB taxonomy): domain Bacteria; phylum Bacteroidota; class Bacteroidia; order Flavobacteriales; family Flavobacteriaceae; genus Flavobacterium. The sequence goes on along the minus strand of NZ_JAYURN010000010.1, from coordinate 19,402 downwards.
CCTAAATCTAAATCGGTTTCGGCACCATCATTGGTAACATAACATTCGCCATGTTCGTAAGGGTTCAGTGTTCCTGGATCGACATTTATATAAGGGTCAAATTTTTGGATTGTTGTTCTGTAACCTCTTGCCTGTAATAATTTCGCTAAAGAAGCGGCAATAATTCCTTTTCCTAATGAAGAAGTAACTCCGCCTGTAACAAAAATATATTTCGTTTGATTCATTGTGTTGTCTTGTTGTAGTTGTGTAAAAAACGTGGCAAAAGTACAATTATTAATTGATAATTAATAATTGATAATTGACAATTAACCGTTAAATTTTTAATGTTTTTTTGATATGAAAATACAAATTATTGATATTTATTTTTATATTTGATTGACTAACAAACCAAAAAAAATATTTATGAGCAAAAAAACAATTTCAATTATTAGCTATATTACCATTATTGGCTGGATAATTGCTTTTCTGGTTTACAATAATGAAACAGAAAAATCATCATTAGCAAAATTTCATCTGAAACAATCTTTAGGATTGGGGATTTTAGGATTATTAAATGAAGTCTTGTCTTTTATTGTTCCTTCTTTAGATTTAGGATTAACAATTTTAAGCTTAGGATTACTTATTCTTTGGATAATTGGTATTGTAAATGCTGTAAATGAAGAAGAAAAACCAGTTCCTTTAGTTGGAAATTTGTTTGTAGATAAATTCGATTTTATCAAGTAATATTAAAACAATTTACTCTGGTTTTTGAACCATATAAGGTCATTTAAGTTGAAATAATTTTTAAACAAAATCCTGTCTAAAAAAATAGACAGGATTTTTTTATGGTTTTGGATATTTCTTTTTTATGTTTCTAATTAATTCTTCAAGTCCGTTTAGTTTTAACTCATATATTAGTTTGAGTTGTTCTCCTAATTCTCCTTTAGGAAAACCCTTATTACTGTACCAAACAATATAATATTCTGGAATATCTATAAGAAAATAGCCTTCATATTTGCCAAAAGGCATTTTCGTATGTGCTAATTTGATGAGTTGTTTTTGATTTTGATCCAAAGTCTAATGTCTTATACTATTTCCAGTTTATAGTAATATCCTTTTCAATATCTGGATTTAAGCTTAATAAAACAGGACAATTCATGGCTGTTCTTTCCAAAATAGTTTTTGTTTTTTCGTCAGTAGTAATAGGAATATTCATGATAATTTCTATTCTAGAAATTTTTCTTGGTTCGGCTTGCATAATTTTAGTTACTTCGATAGTGGTTCCTATTAAATCTACATTCAAATCTCTTGCTTTTATTGCCATTATGGTCATCATGCAACTTCCTGTAGCATTTGCAACTAAATCTGTTGGTGAGAATGCTTCACCTTTTCCGTTATTGTCAACTGGTGCGTCCGAAAGGATTTCGGTTCCTGATTGTAAGTGAATAGATGAAGTTCTTAAATCTCCTAAATATGTTATTTTTGATGTCATTATTTTGCTTCTTTTATGGTTAAATCTGTATCGTAAAATAAGATATAAACACCTTTGTTTGTATAACCTCCGTCTGGATTTTGTTTGTAATAAAATCTGTTTTCAACTTGTTCCGTAGCTGTTTCGTTTAGAGTTTCGATAATGTTTTTTTCTTGAGCTAAACGTAATAAGACATCAAAAGTCACATCAAAACCACGTGTAGCAAACTGATTGGGTAGTATTTTATTTTTTCTTTTAAAACTATTTTCAAACATACTGGCTTCGTCCGATTCGTTAACACGAGTAAGCGACGGATAATGCATTTTCAATTTTGTGAGTCGAGTCATCGAGATTTCTTCATAATCTAAAGCGTCATTTTCCCCTAAAATCACCAATTTTATGTCATAATTAGATAATAAACTAGACAAAGTATTGGTAATACTCAAAATAAGGTTTGTTTTTTCGGTTTCCATGATAACAAAATTGACTTTGTCTTTAACCAAAATCGATTTCAAATTTTCGATATTCAAACTTCCTTTTTCAGTAAATTGTGCAAAAAGGACATCTTTATGATTTTCTGAAATATACTGTTTTACCGATGCTTTTTTAGGATCTATAATAGCGATGATATTTCCGTTTTTTGCTCTCATAAAATCGAACATGGCATTTTTTATATCATCAACAGAAGGCGTTGCTTGAACTAAATTAGAGAATTTTTTATCATAATCTTTAGACAATGGCGAAAAAACTGGGACATTACTAGCACTTAATAAGCTGGCAAGTTTTTCGACATTATTTTGGTAAAATGGACCAATAATAGCATCCATCGTTTTTAGATTATTATCTTGAACCAAATTTGTTACATTAGAGGTAGATTTCGTTTCATTAGAATCTAAAATAGTCACATCAACATTCAAACCCATTTTTCGGACAGAATCGATTGCAACCAATGCTCCTGCATAAAAATCGAGTGTCATATTCAGGAATTTATCCTTTTTTAAACGCGCTTTGGTCGAATTGATAGTGTCTTGATCTAATTTAGTCAGATTGAAAGGAAGTAGTAATCCCAGTTTTTTGTTTGTCCCTTTTTGAATGCTTTTTGCTAAATCTTTGTATTCTTTTTTTGCTACCAAACCCGATGATTTGATAGGAACTTTGATAGACATTCCTTCAATAACGCCATCTTTTAATTCTGGATTTAATACCAATAATTCTTCCTGAGTTACTTCAAATTGGTTCGAAATACTAAATAAAGTTTCTTTTGCTTTTATAACATACAAACTCTCAGAAGGCTTTGGGGTTGGCACATTAACAATTACTAGCTTTGGTGCAACAATTGTTTTTTCTCCACTTATTAATAATTTAAAACCTATTGGTAATTCGATATTTACAATTTCAGAATTTAGTTTTTCCAGTTGTTCGACAGTAATTTCGTATTGCTTGGCGATTGCATATTTGGTTTCTTTCGCTTTTACTTCGTGGTAAATTGCAGTTTTAGGATTATTTGGCTTCGGTTTTTCGGCAGGAACAGTTTTTCCTTTGGATGGAATAACTAAAATTATTCCGATTTTTACACCTTCTTTTAATACTTCAACGTTTGCTTTCTCAATATCTGCAATAGAAACATCATACAATTTAGACAAACTATACAAAGTTTCTTTGGCTAAAACAGTATGTTTTTTTGTGTAAGAATTTGAAGTGTTTTCAACTTTTACCTTTGCTTTGTTAGGAATTATCAAAATCGTATTTTCTTCGACTCCTTTTTGAGAATCAGGGTTTAGTTTGTAAATATCCGCAGGCGTAACACTATATTTTATTGAGATTTGAGTTATAGTTTCTCCTTTTTGAACTTTGTGTTTTATCAAATTGTTCGATTGCGCCAATACAAGATTAGTGCTAAAAAACAAAAAGTAAACAATATATATAAGGTATTTCATGGTATAAATTTGTATAGTATATAACTAAAAACGTGCCGTTTTATTATTCTTTTTCGATTTGAACAATAAACATATTTTTGTACAATGGATTTTCTTTCTTTAGATTGTATTCGAAAAGTGCTTCATTTGCATTTTTGAATTTCTTTGTAAAAACATAATAGGAAAAAATGTTTACATTATAGAAAAACCCTGTGTTTATCTCACCAGAATCTGTAAGTTTTCGTGCAAAAACATCTCTTAATTCCGCTTCTGAAAAAATATCTGCGATAATATAAAAACCATCTTCTACTTCATTTAGGTTTCTTAAAACTTCAATTTTTACGGCTTTTCCTGCATTATAATCTTTGTCTTTTAGTGCTTTTTTAATTTGTTCGGCTGTTGGTTTGTTTTCAGAATTGTCAGCTAAATCTTTATTGGTTTCTAATGCTTTCTTTTGGTATCGCTTCAGTTTTACTTGTGCTAATTTGTCATCATAATCTCTGGCTTCCGAACTGTAAAAAGTAGCTTTAGAAATCCTACGTTTCAACTCCACATTTTTTTGAACACCAAGTGAATCTATTTTTGTAAATAATTGCTTATTTCGTTTTTCGTTTGCTTCTTGTTTGGTTTGAATATTCTTAATCACTTCAAGCAATTCGGCATCTTCTGAAGGATTGTTTTTTATTTTCTGATTCTCATTTACTTTTTTCTTGTATTCATGGTTTTCAGCCAAAGTAATTCGCTGTACTTTAGTCATTAAACCCGTATAAATTTTTCGATTATCTGCCAAATCTTTTTTCAATTCGAGAATCATTCCGTTTGTTTCGCCAATATTTTTATATGAATCTTTCTCTAAATCTTTAGATTCTTGTAAGTCATCGATATCCTTATTTTTCAGTATTTCAAGGTCATCACTCATAATTACCACAAGAGAATCTAGTTTTGAAATTAAAATTTCTTGAATATTTTTATTGGCTTCCAATACCAATTTTAGTTTTTTTGCCGAACCTCCTTTGGTTTCGTCTATTTCATTCAAATTTACTTTTAATGAATTTACTTTTAGAACCTTCTGATTCATTTGTTTCTGAACCGTTAGTTTGTCTTGCAAATCTTCAATTTCGGTGGTTTTTGCTTTATTTTTTTCTACAGCCACTTGTTTTTCGGCCAACGCAATCATGAGTTCTTCGTTGTCGTTATTGGGTTTTATTTGCTTTACGTTGATAGCTAATTTATTGCCCTCAACCAATCCATTTATAATTTCTGGGTTTTGAGTTTCCAATTGTTCGATAGAAATACCATACTTTTTTGAAATAGAATATTTGGTTTCCTTTGGTTCTACAACATGAAAAACAGTTTCTGCATTTATAATTCTTGCCTGACCATTTAATGTTTTTTTCTTATTAGGAATAGCAATGTTTTCGCCAATTTGCAATCCATCTTTTAGGGCTTCTGCATTAGAATTATCTAAATCTTGCACCGAAACATTGTACAAACGAGCAATGCTAAATAAAGTTTCTTTAGGTTGAACTTGGTGTGTATTTTTTGAATCGTGTAAAACAACAGTTTTATTTGGCACAATTAGTACCTGATTTTCTTGAATTCCGTTTTCGGTTCCAGGATTTACTTTATAAATTTCTGAAGGTGTAATATTGTAAATTTTTGCGATTTGGTAAATATTTTCGCCTTTAGCCACTTTATGAATGAGTGTTTTTTCTTGTTGAGCAAAGACAAAATTCGAGATACACAAAAACAATAATACTAAATACTTCATAAGATAAATTCGTTTAAAAAAATAAGTCATTACAAAGTTATCTAATGTAATGACTTATCATAATTAATTTTAACATTTTTGATTATCGAATTAAATATCGATAAAAATTATATTTTTTTCACAAAGATTCACAAAGGTTTCACAGAGATACACAAAGAGATTTTAAAAAAATCCACGACAATTCGCAATATCCGCGTCATCCGCGTTCCAATTTGTTTGTCTTATTCCCACTCAATAGTTGCTGGTGGTTTAGAGCTAATATCATATACAACTCTATTTACACCTTTCACTTTATTTATAATATCGTTAGAGATTTTCATCAAAAATTCATAAGGAAGATGCACCCAGTCGGCCGTCATACCATCAGTGGATTCTACTGCTCTTAAGGCAACTACTTTTTCGTAAGTTCGCTCGTCACCCATAACACCAACACTATTTACAGGAAGCAAAATAGCTCCTGCTTGCCAAACTTTGTCATACAATCCGTGCTCTTTTAGTCCATTAATAAAAACTGCATCGACATCTTGTAAAATTTGAACTTTTTCGGGTGTAATATCTCCCAAAATACGAATAGATAATCCTGGCCCAGGAAAAGGATGTCTTCCTAATAATTCGGCATCAATTCCTAAAGTTGCTCCTACTCTACGCACCTCATCTTTAAAAAGCATACGCAAAGGCTCTACAATTTGTAGCTTCATATAATCTGGCAAACCACCTACATTATGATGCGACTTGATGGTTGCAGATGGTCCTTTTACAGAAACCGATTCGATAACATCCGGATAAATTGTTCCTTGTGCCAACCATTTTACATCTTCAATAATTTTCGATTCATCATCAAAAACTTCTATAAAAACACGTCCTATAGTTTTACGTTTGGTTTCTGGATCAGATATTCCTGCTAGTTCAGAAAGAAACCTGTCACCAGCATCGACACCTTTTACATTCAAACCCATTCCTTTGTATTGATCTAATACATTTTGAAATTCATTTTTACGTAGTAATCCGTTATTTACGAAAATACAATATAGGTTTTTACCAATGGCTTGATGCAATAAAACGGCTGCTACTGTAGAATCGACACCACCAGAAAGTCCTAAAACTACTTTATCGTCTTGTAGCTTTTCTTTCAATTCGGCTATCATTTCTTCAACAAAAGCATTTGGCGTAAAATTTTGAGGAACTTCGGCAATTTTTACCAAGAAATTTTCTAACATTTGCTTTCCATCGGTCGAATGAAATACTTCTGGATGGTATTGTATTGCGTAAGTAGTTTCGCCTTCAATCCTATAAGCAGCATTTTCTACATCTTGTGTACTTGCAAGCTTGATTCCGTTTGTAGGTAATTTTTTAATAGAATCACTGTGTGACATCCAAACTTGTGAGTTTAGATTTACATTATCAAAAAAAGTTTCGTTCTCCTTAATATAAGTCAAATTGGCACGACCATATTCGCGAGTGTTCGAAGCGGCTACTTCACCGCCGGAAAAATGTGCCAAGTATTGTGCTCCATAACAAACTGCTAGTAAAGGCAATTTGCCACGAATTTCTGATAAATCTGGATGTAGTGCATCTTCTGAACGAACAGAAAATGGGCTTCCTCCAAGAATTACAGCTTTATAAATAGATAAATCGGATGGGATTTTATCATAAGGAAAAATTTCGCAGAATATATTTAATTCGCGAACTCTACGGGCAATCAATTGTGTGTATTGTGACCCGAAATCTAAAATTAGTACGTTGTGTTGCATACGCAAAAATACTTTTTAAATTTTAAATTTTAAAATATAATTTACAATTTATAAAAGCTTATTTATACATTTGTGAAAACATAATTTGATTGTTGTTTTAAAATTGAAATCATTTTTAAAAAAAATAATATGAAGACAAAGATATTTTTAGTAATTATTATAACTTCACTTGTATCATGTAATCAAATAGATAAGTTATTAACTTTTAGTATTACAAATCAAGCTTCTTTTACTGTAAACAGTGGATTTGTTGTGAATTCTCCTTTCGAGATCCCAACTCCAGATGTTACTACAAATTCATCTTCAAACTTTAGTAATAACAATACAAGAGCCGATTTAGTAAAAGATGTAAAACTGCAAGAGCTAAAACTAACTGTTACAAATCCTACTAATAAAACGTTTAGTTTTCTTAAAGCAGTACACATTTATATTTCTACAAATGCAAATGATGAAGTTGAATTGGCTTTTGCAGATAATATAGTTTCGACTGATAACACAATAAATTTAACTTGTACTTCACAAAGATTAGATACATACATTAAAGCATCTAGTTATAAATTGCGAACTAAAGTAACTACAAAAGAAACACTAACCCAAGATGTTACTGTAAATGCTGATATGAGATTTAGCGTAATTGCGGATCCGTTGTAATAATATCTAAATTAGTTTGCGTTTTATTGTACCTTAAATTTTTATGAAAAATTTAAGTATCTAAATTAAATGAAAATCTGTATTTTCGCAACATGATGACAGATACTGAAATTGAAGCATTAAAAACGTTATTAGCTTCACCAAAAAAAATAACAATCATTCCGCACAGAAATCCTGATGGCGATGCCATGGGCTCTACTCTAGGTTTATATCATTTTTTACTACAACAAAATCATGAGGCTGTGGTTATATCGCCTAATGAATTTCCAGATTTTTTATCTTGGTTACCAGCTTCAGAAAAAGTGCTAGTCTTTGAAAAAGACAAAGAAAATTGCACTGAAATTTTAAACCAATCTGACTTAATTTTTACTTTAGATTTTAATGCGCTACACAGAACTGGCGACATCATGCAAGCCACATTAGAAACTTTAGACAAGACTTTTGTCATGATAGACCATCATGAATTTCCAGATACTTTTGCAAAATATACTTTTTCGGATACAAAATACGGTTCTACTTGCGAGATGGTGTATCATTTTATACACCAATTAAAACAAGAAAACTTAATTAATAAAACCGTAGCTACTTGTATTTATACAGGAATCGTGACCGATTCAGGTTCTTTTCGTTTCCCGAAAACAACAAGCACAACGCACCGCATGGTTGCCGATTTGATAGATAAAGGTGTCGAAAACAGCGCCATTCACAATCAATTATTCGACAAAAGTTCTTACAGCCGTTTGCAATTGCTAGGTCGTGCCCTTCAAAACATGAAGTTAATGACCGATTATAAAACGTCATACATTACATTATCACAAGAAGAATTAGATACTTATAATTTTCAGAAAGGTGATACTGAAGGAATTGTAAATTACGGACTTTCTATCGATGGAATCGATTTTACTGCTATCTTTATCGAAAATACTGCCGAAGGAATAATAAAAATTTCATTCCGCTCGCAAGGAAGTTTTGATGTAAATCAGTTTTCTAGAAATTATTTTGGAGGGGGCGGACACATTAATGCTGCGGGAGGAAAATCGGACAAATCGTTGCAAGAAACTATTAGCGATTTTGAAAGAATTGTCAAAGAAATTAAAAATTAAAATTGATATGAAGACATTAAAAATCATAGGATGCTTGCTTCTTGGCATCAATTTAGTTACTTGTTGTACGACAAAACAAGAACCAAGAAGACCAGTTTCACAAGCTTCAGGTGAGTTTATGAAACAATCAATAGAGAGAAATAAAAAATTAAACGAAAGTGAAGAAAATATCATTGCCAAAATAATCAAAAAAGATACAGCAGTCGATTATATTGCGTCAACAAAAGGATATTGGTATTATTATAATGCAAAAAATACAACTGAAGTAGCAAAACCTACAAAAGGAAATGTTGCTTTTTATGATTATGAAATAAAGGATATAAATGGAAACATTATTTATAGTCAAGCAGAATTAAAAACACAACAGTATGTGGTCGACAAACAAGCTATTATGATTGGTTTGCGTGATGGAATTAAGTTAATGCAAAAAGGAGAAAAAGTAACGTTTTTATTTCCATCACACATGGCTTTTGGTTATCATGGTGATAACAATAAAATAGGAACAAACGAACCGCTAATTTGTACTGTTACCTTAAATGACATTAAACCAATGTCAAATACAACCCAAAATTAAAATTAACTAACTATATTTTTTAACAATGAATAGAATAACAAAATTAGTATTTAGCATCACTGCATTAGTATTATTTTCATGCAACTCGAAACACGATAAGTTGTCAGACGGACTTTATGCAGAAATAGAAACAAGCAAAGGTAATATTTTACTACAATTAGAATTCGAGAAAACACCCGTCACCGTTGCTAATTTCGTATCACTTGCAGAAGGAGAAAATACATTTGTTGATGAAAAATTTAGCGGAAAACCTTTTTATAACGGGTTAAAATTTCATAGAGTCATTGCCAATTTTATGATACAAGGTGGTGATCCAGACGGAAATGGTTCTGGTGGTCCAGGTTACAAATTTAATGATGAGTTTCGAGATGATTTAAAAATGGATAAACCAGGTATTCTTGCTATGGCAAATGCAGGCCCAGGAACAAACGGAAGTCAATTTTTTATTACTCATTTAGAAACCAATTACTTAAATGGTCGTCATACAGTTTTTGGACATGTAGTAGAGGGACAAGATGTTGTAAATAAAATAGCGCAAGATGATGATATTATTAAAATAGAAATTATCCGAAAAGGAGAAGCTGCTAAAAAGTTTAATGCATCAAAAGTATTCAAAGACTATTTTGATACACAATTAGTTTCAAAAAAAGCAAACGATGCAAAATATGCAAAAGTAATCACGGATAAAGTAGCTTATTTTGCTACGCTTAAAGCTAAAGCTACAAAAACAGAATCAGGATTAATGTACACTCTTGTAAGCAAAGGAACAGCTAAAAAACCAGCAACTGGAACAACTTTCTTTTTCAACTATGCAGGTTATTTTGAAGATGGAAATCTTTTTGATTCCAGTAACGAAAATGTAAGTCGAGATTTTGGAAAATTTGATGCAAACAGAGCCGCACAAAACGGATACCAGCCATTTCCTTTTGAAGCTGGTAAAAAAGACGGTATGATTCCAGGATTTATTGAAGGATTAGAAAAAATGTCCTTTGGAGACAAAGCCGTTGTTTTTATCCCTTCTAATTTAGGTTACGGAGCTCAAGGTATGGGAGGCGTTATTCCTCCAAACACCAATTTGATTTTCGAGTTAGAAATGTTAGAAAAAATGCCAAGTAAATAATATTAATATATTAAAACAAAATGAAAACTAAATTAAACCTATTATTAGTATTCTTTTTAGTTATAGCAAACAGCTACGCACAAAAAGGAACAAAAAAAGCTATTAAATCTAAAATTGTAAAAACACAAACTACAGCGCCTAAAACTACTGCTGAAGGGATATTTGCAGAATTTGACACCTCAAAAGGTAAAATAGTAGTTCAATTAGAGTACACAAAAACACCAATCACTGTTGCAAATTTTGTGTCATTAGCAGAAGGAACAAACACAATTGTTAAATCAGATTTGAAAGGAAAACCATTTTATAACGGATTAAAATTTCATAGAGTAATAGCCGATTTTATGATTCAAGGTGGTGATCCTTTAGGAAATGGCACTGGAGATCCCGGATACAAATTTAAAGATGAAATTACCGATTTGAAACATACACAAGGGGGAATATTATCAATGGCAAATTCTGGTCCAGCAACAAACGGGAGTCAGTTCTTTATTACACACAAAGACACGCCTTGGTTAGATGGAAAGCATACCGTTTTTGGAAGTGTAATTTCTGGAATGGATGTAGTAAACAAAATCATACAAGACGATGTGATAAACAAAGTAACTATTTCTAGAAATGGGGCTGAAGCTAAAAAATTTAGCGCTGCTAAAGTTTTCGCAGATTATTACGCAACTAAAGGTGATGAAGACAAAAAACAAGCCTTATTAGATGCCGAAAAAAACAAAAAACAAATAGAAGCTGCAGCCGAAGCTAAAAAAGCTTACATGAAACAATATGGTCCAGTTATGGCTGCAAAAGTAGCTTCTTTATCAAAAACAAGGACTGAAGCTACAAAAACACCATCAGGTTTAGAATATGCTATTGTAAAAGGAACTGGCAAAAAACCAGTTGACGGAACAACAATATATGTGCACTATGCTGGTTACCTTGAAGACGGAAGCCTTTTCGACAGTAGTTATGCAGATGTAAATAAAACTTTCGGAAAATTTGACCAAAACAGAGCAAACCAAAACGGATATGCACCATTTCCTTTTCAAGCTGGAAATAAAGGTGGTTTAATTCCTGGTTTCCTTGAAGGTTTAAATTTACTTTCGTTTGGAGATAAAGCTACTTTCTTTATTCCTTCAAACTTAGGTTACGGAGAAAAAGGTGCTGGTGGAGTAATTCCTCCCAACGCCAATATTATTTTTGAAGTAGAAATTTTGGAAGCTATAGCTAATACTCCTGCTGTAAAACAATAAAGCATAAAAATTCAAATAAAAAAAGGGAACAAAATATAAATTTTGCTCCCTTTTTTTATTATGCCAAACAGCTTGTTTATATTTTATACTTCCAATCGAATTCATCCTTGTCGTTTATTGTTGCTCCAAGTTCAAACCGAATTACTTCTTTGTATTCGACCTGAAAAATCATCCAATTACTTTCGTTAAAATAATTATCGACAGTATCAAAATTTTCTATTTCAAGAGATTTTATTCCTCTATTTATTAAAATTTTTTCGACTTCATCGATTTGTTTTCCAATTATTTTTTCGGAAAACAATTCTAAATCAGGATTTGAACTTATCATATAACCCAATTTCAAATTCTCATCTTCATAAAATGTAAGTCTCAATTTTTTATCGTAATACAAAAAAATAACATTATTCTCCTCGTCTTTGTATTGCTTATCAGGATTATTGTAAATGGCTGTAACGTCTTTTTGCTTCATGCCAAAAATGAGCTGGTCGATTCCTGTTTTTGGGTTTATTTTCATATTGATATTTTATGCAAATGTAATCTTATATATTTAAAATTTAGATAAGCCTTTAAAGCAATAAATATAAAAAAATGCAGGCAATTTAGTTGCCTGCATTTTTACTGAATAGTATAAAGTATTATTTGTCTTTTGTAAACTCGAAAATTTGTCCGCCTACACTTAGCTTGAATCCAGTTTTTAAATCGTTAAACTGTACCGTTAATTGAGCTTGTTCGAATGTGAACTTACCATTTCCAAGGTTATCTAAAGGAACCGATGGTTGTCCTGTAGCATTTATAACAATTGTATCGTCTTCTGGAGTAAAGTTAATCTTAATAGGGATTTGAGTGCTTGAGAAATTTCCTAAATAAGCATCTAAATTCATTCCTTTTTCTACTCCGTTTTTAGCATTAGTCCAAACATTATTTTCAGAATTTACATCTGGAAAAACGTGATCAGGATCGATAGTAATACTTTCTAATTCTTCGGTAGAATTGTGTTTGAATGTCCATGATTTGTTACGTTGCCAGATTTCTACTGGTAATGTCATTCTAGAAGTTGCTCCACTTTTGGTTTTAACTTCAATAATAACTGGCATTGGCATTTTTTCTAAATTATCTACTGTAATTATAGCTCCTTGCTTTGCATCATTTTTTACATATTTTACTTTAGTAACTGCTTGATCTAGACGCCAGTTATTCATAAACCAACCTCTCCAAAACCAATTTAAATCTTCTCCTGAAACATTTTCGATAGTTCTAAAAAAGTCATCTGGAGTTGGGTGTTTAAAAGCCCAACGGTCTACATAAGTTCTAAATGCTTTGTCAAATCTTTCTTTACCTAAAATTTGTTCACGTAACATCGTTAGTCCTGCTCCTGGTTTTGTATAAGCTAAAAGTCCTAAATTTGCTTCTTTTAGTCCGTCTGGAGCAGTATAAACTGGTTCGGTATCAGGATTTGTAAGCATTCCTGCAGTTTGATGCATATTCATCGCAGGTTGTTTGTATTCTCCTTTGTTAAAATCTTCGGCACTTAACGAATTGATAAATGTATTAAAACCTTCATCCATCCATGCAAATAATCTTTCGTTAGAACCTACAATCATTGGAAACCAAATGTGACCAAACTCGTGATCTGTAACACCCCACAAATCTAATCCTTTGGATTCCCAGCTACAAAAAACGATTCCGGGATATTCCATTCCTCCTTCATTTCCGGCTACATTTGTTGCAGCAGGATAAGGATACTCGTACCAACGTTTTGAATAATTTTCTATTGATGCTTTTGTATATTCGGTAGAACGTCCCCAAGCATCATTACCATTACTTTCTACTGGATAAGCAGAAATGGCTAACGATTTTTTGCCACTTGGTAAATTAATTTTTGCCGCATCTATAATAAATGCTGAAGAAGAAGCCCAAGACATATCACGGGCATTTTTAATTTTAAATTTCCAAGTCAAAGTTTGTTTTCCAGTTGGACGAGAGTTTGCATTTGTAACTTCATCTGCGGAGCGAATCATAACTGTTTTTTCGCTCAATTTTGCAGTTGCCCATCTTTTTTGTTGTTCGGCTGTATAAACTTCTGTTGGATTTAGCAATTCGCCCGAGCAAACTACAATATGATTTGCTGGTGCTGTAATGGCTACATCTAAATCTCCGTATTCTAAATAAAACTCTCCTGCACCTAAATAAGGTAATGAATTCCAGCCTTTTACATCGTCATACACACACATTCTAGGATACCATTGTGCAACAGTATATATTTTTCCGTTTTTAGTTTCTAGCACTCCCATTCTATCTGAACCATAAAAAGGAGAAACAAATGAATAGTCTATTTTAAGTTTTACAGTTGCTCCATTTGCTTTAAGCTCTTGTGGTAAATCTACTTGCATTCTGGTATCTACAATGGTAAATTTCGCATCACTTTCGATAGATTTTCCGTTTGAAGTTGCTATAATTTTGATAGATTTAATTTTGTAACCACCGTCAAAATTTTCACCTTTAGCACCATTTCTACTTCCTTTTGTAGGAATAATAGCATTTCCACGGGAGTCTTTTTTGAAAAGATTTTGATCTACTTGCATCCAAAGAAACCCTAATTTATCTGGACTATTATTTGTATAAGTTACTAATGCAGTTCCTGAAATTTCATTTTTAGCTTCGTTAAGTGATGCTGTTAGTGAATAATCGGCTCTGTTTTGCCAGTATTTTGAACCCGGCTGACCGCTTGCCGAACGAGTTTCGGTAGCATTTTTTGTATAAAAACCTGGAGCAAAAGCATCGTGATAATTATAGTTTGTTACTTGCTGTGCAGATATTATATTACTTCCTAAAAGTAGTGCGGAAATAAATAATCCTTTAATCATGTTTGATTTCATATTCGATTATTTTTTGATTGTAAAAATTAGAGTGTCTTTTTACTTTTTTGTTACAAAAAAATATTAAAAAAAAGACATCAATATAATTGATGCCTCAAAACTTAGGTTATACATGTAGAACCTATATAGATTTATAAATTCTATTTATAGGAATTACAACGCCTTTTTTCAGAATGACTCTTTTGTCAGTTACCCCCCAAATAGTAGTTTCAACAACTTTTTTAGAGTAATCATCTTCAAAATAAATTTTTATTTTTGAATGTTCTAAATTGCCTAACGAAAGTGCCCTTTCTAAATCGGAATTTCTTTGATTTATTGCTTCTATACCTTCTAAAACATCTATTTCAGGAAAGTGAAGATTTTCGATAGCTTCTTTTTCTATAATTTCAAAATTTGCATTCATAATTTGACTATTATTTTGTTAATGATATATTTGAGGTTTTATAAAATTAATGAATTTTATTTAAACAATCACAAAATAAAAAGGAATTACAAAAAATAATTCCTCTTTATTAGAAACTTATAATATATTATAATCCTGCGATAATATTTCCATTAGGTTGAACTACTAGTTTTTTTACTTCTCTGTCTTTTTTAATTTTTAAATTGTATTGTTTTTTTATAACATCTCCATCTTCTTGAGTGTACAAAAATTTATCTTTTACTATTGTCCAATCAGGATAAGATTTAAATACTGAGAAAATAACTTGTCTGGGAAGTTTTACATTCGAATAGTTTTCTACAACACTCATTAATTTTCCATTTTCGTTATAAGTTGCTGCTAATGATGAATCTTCAGCTTCCATTACAACTAAATACTCGTTATAACCTTCTAAATCTTTACCCAAATCGTATCCAATAAATTTGTCTTGTAATTGTCTTACTTTTGAGTCTGGGTTTCTGTCAGGTAAATATATAGAAAAATCCTTACCTGCTGTTTTCATTACCATAGCTGGTAACTCACTATATTTAAGTTCTTCGTCATCTAAACTTTGTGAGTAAGATACCATCGAAAAACTTAATAATGTTAATACACTAAATAATATTTTCATGATTACTTTTTTTTAAGTTAAAAATTGCTAAAATATTTTTGAAATAAAATCTCGTAGACATACTAATTTTCTTCCTCTATTATTATTATTTGGATTTTATTAAAAAATAGTGGTTAAAGTAATTTCTGTGTAGTATTAAACAAAGTTAATTTATACTTAAATCAATGATTGTTAATTGTTTCACAATCTAAAGTTAAAAGTAAAAATGAATTTTAATACGAAATAAGATTCCTAAAAGGAACTATATTTAATGATAATTAAAAATTAATTAATTAGATAATTTCCTATTGATAGTATTATAAATAGTAATTTTATCACCCGTATTTTAATCGAAAATTTATATTATCATGAGTGCATTTTCATTTTTACCGTTTAAAGATTTAGAATCAGAAAGATTACTATTAAGACAAATAACATCAAACGATGTAAAGGAAATTTTTGAACTTAGAAGTAATCCAGAAACTATGAAATATATTCCCAGACCTTTAGTTACCACTATAGATGAAGCGATGGGTCATATAAAAATGATTCAAGATAAAATAGAAACAAACGAAGGTATTAATTGGGCAATTACCTTAAAGAACAGCCCTAAAATGATTGGGATTATAGGCCATTACAGAGTACGATGGGAACATTTTAGGTCCGAAATTGGCTATATGTTATTGCCCGAATATCACGGAAAAGGAATTGCTAGTGAAGCCATACAACTTATGATACATTATGGTTTTAATGATATGAAAATGCATTCGTTAGAAGCCATTATAGATCCTAAAAATATCGCTTCTGCAAAGGTTTTAGAGAAAACTAATTTTGTAAAAGAAGCTCATCTTATACAAAATGAGTTTTATGATGGTAAGTTTCTAGATACGGTCATATATTCTATTCTAACTAATTGATAAATGCTGGCAAATATATCATAAATAAAAAAT
Organism: Flavobacterium sp.; assembly: GCF_043756175.1. Lineage (GTDB taxonomy): Bacteria > Bacteroidota > Bacteroidia > Flavobacteriales > Flavobacteriaceae > Flavobacterium. Next base: position 2,968 of record NZ_JAYURN010000010.1, on the reverse strand, counting down.
TATATTTGCAGACTATTTTATGCTAAACAGAATAAAAAATATTTCCATTTTTGTAGTTGTCACATTCTATGTGTTGCAATTGTGTACCTTATTTTCGGGTTCTTTAGTAGAACGTATTCAAGAGATTAGAATGCAGATTCAGGTTTCTAAAATTCATTTGGCAGAGAAAAAATCGATACCTCTTTCTCAATGGAATTCATCACATGATAAAAAAGAATTTAAAATAAATAATATTTATTATGATGTGATATCTTTCGAAATATTATCAGATAAAGTTGTCATTAATGCTGTAAACGACATGCATGAAAATAATTTCAGAATTGTATTAACCAATCTTTTAAACAAAAAAGAAACTCCTCATTCCGGTAAGAAAAAAATTTATAAAACTTTCCATTTTATCACAACGCTAAACAATAATGATTATAAAATTGAAAGTGATTACAAATTACTATCAATAAAATCAAATTTTTATATTCCTAAAGGAGATATAAATAAAATAGCTTTAACTATACATAAACCGCCTTGTTAATTAATTTTTTATAGAATATTAGGAATCCGTCTGATATAATTATTCATTTTATAATTATATGAAACTGGTATTACAATAATAATTAATTAAATTAAGATGGAAAAAATACTATCTATTATAGCCCTTTCGGCTACTATGGTTGGGTTTTCGCAAACAGATACCACAACAGCAAACCAACTTGGAGTAGTAAAAATAGAATCGCAGCGTTATACAAAATCAAAGAAAAATAACTCTCAAGCAATAGAGTCTATTACTCAGAAAGATATCGAATTTGGAAATTACCAAAACACCGCTGACATGCTTTCTAATTCAGGAAAGCTATTCGTTCAAAAATCACAACAAGGTGGTGGTAGTCCCGTAATTAGAGGTTTAGAATCAAGTCGCATATTATTACTTGTTGACGGAGTAAGAATGAACAACCTTATTTTTCGTGGAGGTCACTTACAAAATGTACTTTCAGTTGATGAAAATATGTTAGAAAGCACTGACATTCTTTTTGGTTCATCTTCAACTCAATTTGGAAGTGACGCATTAGGTGGAGCTATCAATTTAATTACCAAAAGACCTTTATTACTTTCTCAAAATAACGGCAAAGAATTTTCTGGAAGCTTAAATACAAGATATTCTACTGCAAATGAAGAAAAATCAGGTTATGGTGATTTCAGATTTTCTGGCGACAAATGGGCAACATTAACCGCTATTTCTTTCAACGATTTTGGTGATGTAAAAATGGGAAGCAAAAAAAATGGAAAAAACGACTTTTTTGGAGCAAGACCATTTTATATCGAAACTGTAAATGGTTTAGATAACATTGTTAAAAATGACGATCCATTAGTACAAAAATTTTCTGGTTACAAACAATATAATGCAATGCAAAAAGTATTGTTTAAACCAAGCGAATCAACGGTACACAATCTTAATTTACAGTTTTCAACTACAACCGACATTCCTAGATATGATAGATTGACTGATTTAAAAAATAATGGTGATTTAAAAACAGCTACTTGGAATTATGGTCCACAAAAAAGAATTTTAGCTGGTTATAAATTCAGTAAACAAAAAGCAATTTTAAATAGCGATTTAACAATTGGGACTAGCTATCAGAATATTGAAGAAAGTAGAATAAATCGTAATCACGGAAAAACTGGTGAAGAATCTAGAATTGAAAAAGTAAGCGTATATTCTATCAACGCTGATTTAAAAGCAAAAATTGGTCAAGGTGAATTATTATATGGAGTTGAAGGTTTTTACGACGATTTAAAATCTACAGCTAGCATTACGAATATTAAAACAGGAGTGGTAACACCAACAAACACAAGATATCCTGACGGAAAAAACTTTACATTAAAAACTGATGCTTTTGCTACTTACTTTTCTAAACTTACAGAAAATACTACCTATAATTTAGGAGCCAGAGTAGGTTATGCCAAATTACATAGCGAATTTAAGGATAAAACTTACTTCCCATTCCCTTTCTCTGATATTGATCAAACAAATATTACTTATAGTGGTGCAGCTGGTATTACCAACAATTCTACTAAAAATGTAAGAGTAAGTTTTAACGTAGCAACTGGCTATAGAACACCAAATGTAGATGATTTAGCTAAGGTTTTTGACTCCGCTAAAGGTGTTTCGTTAGTAGTTCCTAATCCTAACATCAAACCAGAAAAAAACATAACTGGAGATTTCAACATTACGCTTTATACCGACAAAATTTTCGAATTTGAAAATACCGTTTTCTACACACAATTATTTGACGCAATTGTAACTGATAAATTTACTTTTAACGGAAAAAATACAGTTATTTATAATGGAGTAGCAACACCAGTTGTAGCAAATCAAAATTTAGGAAAAGCTGAAATTTTTGGTTACTCGACTTCTCTTAAAATCAATCTTTTAGAAAAATTGAAATTCTACGGAAACTTCAATTACACTTATGGAAGAGTTAAATCTGAAAATGACAATACTTCAAGACCATTAGATCACGTCCCTCCTATTTATGGAAAAACTGGATTTAATTATGAATTCAAATGGTTAAATCTTGATTTAAACATGTTATACAACGGTAAGAAAAATTTAGAAGATTACTCAGCAAGTGGTGAAGATAATTTAGTTTATGCTCCTGCAAACGGAATGCCTGCTTGGCAAACTTATAACTTCAAAGCAGCCATAAAGCCATTTAATTCTTTAACAATTTATTCAGGGGTTGAAAATATTTTAGACATTCAATACAGAAATTTTGCTTCTGGTATAAATGCTGCTGGTAGAAATATTTACTTAGGAGGGAAATATAATTTCTAGTTTTTTTAGTAAATTATTTAAATATAAAATGCGAAGTAAAATTAGACTGCACCCAAAATTTTGGACAAATTTATAATTAATTTTGATAATAATGAGCTCGATATTGTATTGGGCTCATTTTGTTTAAATTTGACTTTC
>NZ_JAYURN010000009.1:0-6584 GCF_043756175.1 Flavobacterium sp. | reverse complement strand
TCAATGTAGGCTGTGTTACGAAACATTTTTCGGCAGCAAGCGTAAAATTCTTGTGTTCAGCAACAGCTAATACATATTGTAATTGGGTAATTGTCATTATATAGTTATTTATGATGCAAATATAAATAACTATAATTTAAAATGATAGTAAAATTTATTCTTTTTCTAGATTTTCGTTAAATGCTGATGGCAATAATTGCGGAATAAATTTAATAAGTATTGGCAATAACAAACTTCCACCTGGAATTAGAAAAATAGTTAATGACGGGATTGTTTTGCAAATATCTAACAATTGGTTTCTTACTTTTTTCTTCTCTTCGGGACTTAAATCTCTTTTTGTAGATTGAGAAAGAAGCTTCATGAGTTCTTTACTTTGTGATATTTCTAAAACGAGTCTGTTTTTATTTCTAGAAATTAAGGTGTGAACATTTTGAGTGGTTTGATCATAAAAATGTTTTACAGGATTCGAGAAATTAAAATATGGGATTTTATCTTTATTTGTTGTTAGAAATAAATTCATATCGGAAATACTTTTTTCTACAAATGAATCTGGAATAGTTAGTTTTTTTGCTAATTGAAATAGAAAAGTTCGTTCAGATTTTTCTATTTTAGCATCATTCCACATAGCCATTCCTGCCATATCAATGAGATAATATTTCTCGTAAGTATCATCAAAATAGGATAAATCTAAATTTTCTAAAGAGACAATTTCTAATTTGTTAAACTTGGTATATCTAACAGAGGATTCAAACAGTTTGTGAAGTAAATCATCATACTTAGTTTTTACTTCTTTAGTTTTTAAAGCTAATGAAACAATATTTACAATTATTTCCTCTGATTTTTTTAAGTATTTATCAGAAATTTTTCCTTCTTCCAAATATCTCATAAAGGCCAAAACATCGATAAAAATAAGTGCATTGGTTAGAATATTGGAGAAATTCTTGCTAATAATATTCTCATTGGTTTGAATTCGTGAATTTATTATTTTTTCGAGCTTACTCGAATTAGAATCTTGAGGCAGTATTTTTTCAAGTAAGCTAGATTCTTTTGGAAGTAAGGTTTTATAAAAAGTAACACATTCATTTATAAATACTGAATGAATGCGATTTTTATTCACCAATTGATAAACCCCAAATAAGGTATTTAATAAACCAATTTTAGAGAGTTCTTCGTTTGTTAAGCCTTTAGTTTCTATGTTTTTAGTTGTCACAAAATGTGTTGTATAACCAACTAGAAAACCTGTTTTTCTTGTGTTTTCGTAAAACTGATCATAATTATTTATTACAGTTTGATTCTCATTATTTTGGTCTGTAAAATACTTTTCAACCCAACTTGGTGCCGAAGGATTTATCATAATTTCATTTTATTATGCAAAGCTAAGTTTTTGTAAAATATAAAAAAATTAATTTATTGTCTTGATTTAATATTTTGTTCACAAAGGTTTATAATTTCTAAAATTCTGGAATTTCTAGTTTCTTCTCTTTTGGCATGATTTAACCAATAGAGATAGCTTTTTCGATAGGACGGACTGAAATTAGTATAGTTTTCAAAAGCAATTTTATTATAATTGAAAGCAACTTGTAAATCATCAGGAATTTCCTGATTTTCTATAGCATCGAGCGATGTCCAAGATCCATTTTATTTGGAAATTTCAATTTTTGCTAATCCACTTTCGTGCATTAAGTTTTCTGGAATTAATTTTTCGATATAGGTTTTATTGAGTTTACTCCAAACTCTTTTGTCTTTTCTAGGTGTAAAAGTTTGTTTTCGTAGTTCATCATCTAGTTTTCGAACGGTCGAATCTATCCAACCATAGCAAATGGCAACTTGAACAGCTTCTTCCCAACGCATACTTTCAAATTGACTGTCTACTCTATAAAAAATTAATTCAATCCCAGTTGAAGAATGGTGGTTTTCGTGTAACCATTTTCTCCATTCTTGAGAATTTTTGAAGTAATAAATTACTTTTTCTTTCAATGAAAATTGGAATATATTATTTGATAATTGCAGAACAAGCCACTCTTGCACCAGCATTTCCCGCAGGTTGTGATGTGAAATCGTCTATTCCTTTATGAACAATCAATCCTTTTCCAAGTATATTTTTGGTTTCGTCTTCGCAACCAATGCACCATTCGGGAGTAGAAAATTTTACAGTAGCATTTCCTTTTGCATCGGCAGTAAAATTACCAATATCTCCTTTATGATGTTCTGCAGAGCCCCATTTTCCATGTTTTTTGAAAGTAGGATTCCAATGTCCTCCAGCCGAACTTCCATCGGCAGCCGAACAATCAGATTTCTCGTGAATGTGAATGGCATGCTCTCCTGGTGTAAGTCCGCTTAAGTTAGCAACCATTGTTACTGTTCCGTTTTTCTCGATAAAATTTGCAGTTCCAGAAACTGTGCTTTCACTTTTTGAAGAAAAAGTAATTTTTATTTCATTTTTATTTCCTGTAGAAGTTTTACAAGCAATTATGATTAAAAAAAGCGAACACGATAATAAGAGCAACTTTTTCATAGGATTTTTATTTATGTTATAAAATTACGGCTAAATTCTAAATAAACAGCATTTGCGTTAGGGATTAGAGTGAAAATCCTTTTGTTTTTTTCTTTAAAAAACAAAAGATTGTAACGGAAAGCCCGACCCTTGTGGTAACGCCCAAAATAAAAAGCCACAATAACAAAATAGTTAGTGTGACTTTTTTTAAATCAATAAAAAGATTTTTTTTAGAAGCAGTATTCGTTTTCTGCAACTAATTTAGTTGTAATTATTTCTCTTAAACCTACAACATTTGGCATATTTGTATATTTTGTGAAACGACGTAATCCCATTAACATCATGCGTTGTTCGTCACCTTCAGAAAAAGAAATAACGCTTTCTTTACCTTTTTGAGTTACAATATCAACTGCTTGGTACAAATATAACTTTGCCATTGCAATTTGTTCTTTTACCTTGTCTTCACCTTCTTTTTTGGCTAATTTTTCAGTTCTAAGAATAGTACTTTCTGCCATGTAAATTTCGATAAGAATATCAGAAGCAGCCATTAATAATTGTTGGTGTGCATCTAAATCTGGTCCGTATTTTTGAACCGCTCCACCAGCAACCATAAGGAATGCTTTTTTCAATTTGCCAATCATTTCTTTCTCTTCGGCAAATAATTCAGAATAATCAGGAGTTTCAAATGATGGAATTCCCATTAATTCTTCTTGTACTTTTGATGCTGGTCCTAATAAATCAATATGACCTTTCATGGCTTTTTTGATTAACATTCCAACAGAAAGCATTCTGTTTATTTCGTTTGTTCCTTCATAAATACGAGCAATACGAGCATCTCTCCAAGCACTTTCCATAGGCGTGTCTTCTGAGAATCCCATTCCACCAAAGATTTGAATTCCTTCATCAGCACAAGCTTGTACGTCTTCTGAAACTGCAACTTTTAGGATAGAACATTCTATAGCAAATTCTTCAACTCCTTTTAATTCTGCCTCTTGATGGGTTGCACCTTCTGATTCACGGGCTATGATTCTATCTTCGATGCCTTTTGCAGCACGATAAGAAGCACTTTCTCCAGCGTAACATGAAGTTGCCATTTCTGCTAATTTAGAACGTATCGCTCCAAAACTAGAAATTGGGGTATTAAATTGAATTCTCTCGTTAGCATATTTTACAGAACCAGAAATAACTCTACGTTGTGCATCTAAACAAGCTGCGGCTAGTTTTATACGTCCAACATTTAAAGCATTCATAGCTATTTTGAATCCGTTTTCTCTTTCAGATAACATGTTTTCAACAGGAACTTTTGTTTCATTGAAGAAAACTTGACGAGTAGAAGAGGCACGAATACCTAATTTGTGCTCTTCTTCGTTCATTGTAATTCCGTTTGCTGGATCATTTTCTACAATAAAACCTGTAATATTTTTATCAGTACCAATTCTTGCGAAAACGATAAATACCGAACAAAATCCTGCATTAGAAATCCACATTTTTTGTCCAGTGATAGAATAATATTTTCCGTCTTCAGACAAAACTGCTTTGGTTTTTCCAGAATTTGCATCAGAACCTGCACCTGGTTCCGTTAAGCAATAGGCACCAAACCATTCGCCTGAAGCTAATTTTGGTACGTATTTTTTCTTTTGTTCGTCGCTTCCGTAAAGCGTTATTGGCATAGTTCCAATTCCAGTGTGAGCACCAAAAGCAGTAGAGAATGAACCTGTTGCACCCGAAATATAATCACAAACTAGCATTGTAGATACAAATCCCATTCCTAACCCACCATATTCTTCAGGAACAGCAACTCCTAAAAGTCCTAGTTCACCAGCTTTACGCATGCTTTCTTCGGTAAATGCATAATCCTTTTTCTCAAAACGATCTTTATTTGCCCACAATTGTTTGTCTGAAAACTCTTTTACCATATCACGCATCATGATTTGCTCTTCTGAGAAATCTTCTGGTGTAAATACGTTTTCACATTTTGTTTCTTTTACTAAAAACTGTCCGCCTCTTGTTATGTCTTCCATTATTTTTATTTTAAATGATGAATTTTAAATTTTAAATTATTTTGTTATGCTTTCGCTTGATGTTTTAATTATTTTGGTAATTATATTTATTATATGCTCTACTTCAATTAAATAATCAGACATTGAAATTGATGTTAAATTTGATTTATCTAATAACCTCAACCAATATTTTGTTTCTCTAGCTTCTTTGGATGCAATTGACATTTTATGTATAAAATCTTTTCTTGATTGCGCTGCAATTGCTTCTTCAACATTTGCTCCAATACTTGTTGCGGATCTTATTATTTGTTTAGAAATTATGAATTCATTTTCTTTTTTTAATTGAACAAAAAGATTTACCACAGATAAAGCGAAATCAAATGTTTTAGTCGCAATAATATTTTCTTTCATTCAATTTAAAATTTATAATTCAAAATTTTAAATAAACTATAGAAGTTCGAAAATACCTGCAGTTCCTTGACCAGTTCCTACACACATAGAAACGATTCCGTACTTGCTTTTTCTTAATCTCATTTCTTCAAAAAGTTGAACAGATAGTTTGGCTCCTGTACAACCTAGTGGATGTCCTAATGCTATAGCGCCACCATTTACATTGATAATATCAGGATTTAAACCCAATTCACGAGTAACTGCTAATGCTTGAGAAGCAAATGCTTCGTTCAATTCGATTAAATCGATATCATTTAAAGTTAATCCCGCTTGTTTCAATGCCTTTGGAATCGCTTTTACAGGACCAATTCCCATGATTCTTGGTTCAACGCCTGCTGAAGCAAAATTTACTAATCTTGCGATTGGTTCCAGGTTTAATTCTTTTACCATTTCTTCGCTCATTACCAATACAAAAGCTGCACCATCACTCATTTGTGAAGAGTTTCCAGCCGTTACACTTCCATCGGCAGCAAATACAGGTTTTAAATTTGCTAAAGCTTCAACAGAAGTTCCAGCTCTTGGACCTTCGTCTTTGTTTACCACATACGATTTGGTTTCTTTTTTACCATTTTCATTGATAAAAGTTTGCTCTACTGTAATTGGAACTATTTGTTTGTCAAATTTTCCTTCAGCCTGAGCTTTCAATGCTTTGTTGTGAGATTGAAAAGCAAATTCATCTTGATCCGCACGAGAAATGTTGAATTGTTTTGCCACCGCTTCCGATGTTAATCCCATTCCCCAGTAGTAATCCTCGTGTCCTGCTGCCGCCATTTTATAATCTGGCGTAGGTTTGTAACCGCCCATTGGAATATAACTCATACTTTCGGCTCCACCAGCAATGATACAATGTGCCATTCCTGATTGAATTTTGGCAGTTGCCATTCCGATTGTTTCCAATCCAGATGCACAATACCTGTTTACAGTTACACCAGGTACATCATCTACTTTTAATCCCATTAATGAAATTAAACGGCCTACATTTAAACCTTGTTCTGCTTCTGGCATGGCATTTCCAACCATAACATCGTCAATACGTGTTTTGTCGAAATTAGGCAATTCATTCATCATAAATTCGATGGTTTCTGCTGCCAATTCATCAGGTCTTTTAAATCTAAAAACTCCTTTTGGCGCTTTACCAACTGCAGTTCTATATGCTTTTACTATATATGCTGTTTTCATAATTATTATTTTGAATTTTGAATTTTAAATTTTGAATGATTTCAAACCACATTTAAAATTCATAATTTATAATTTAAAATTAGTTTCTCAACGGTTTCCCTTTGGTTAACATAAACTGAATTCTCTCCAATGTTTTTCTCTCCGTGCAAAGTGATAAGAAAGCTTCACGTTCGATATCTAATAAATATTGCTCAGATACCAAAGTGTGTTCCGATAAATCACCACCAGCCATAACATACGCCAATTTGTTTGCAATTTTAAGATCGTGTTCTGAGATGTATTTTCCAGCCACCATTTGATTGGTTCCAACTAAGAACATTCCTAATGCTTGTTTTCCCAAAACTTTTACATCCGTTCTGCGAATTGGTTGTGTATAACCCGCTTCGGCCATTAATAAGGCATGTTTCTTAGCTTCGGCAATTTGACGGTCTTTGTTTACCACTACAATATCTTTACCGTGT
>NZ_JAYURN010000008.1:0-6622 GCF_043756175.1 Flavobacterium sp. | reverse complement strand
TGTATGTGATTTTAAATCATCGATAATTTCCGACAAGCTTCCAAAGCAAGCAAAACCAGCATTTTTTGTACTTGCTCCTTCTGGTAACATTCCTTTTTCTAGGATTAGAATTTTACTTTCAGGAAATTTCTCACGCAAACGCAACGCAGTGTGAAGCCCAACAATCCCGCTTCCAACAATCGTATAATCTACATTTGTAAACCAATTTTTGAATTCCCAATAACTTAAATTCATCGTTTAAAACTTATTTGAATTGTTGTTCCTTTATTTATTTCAGATTGTAATACTCTTATTCTTCCGTTGTGGTATTCTTCGACAATTCTTTTGGTTAATGACAATCCCAATCCCCAACCTCTTTTTTTGGTAGTAAAACCAGGTTCAAAGATGGTTCTAAATTGGTTTTTAGGAATTCCTTTACCGGAATCGGTTACTTTTATCTTAGTTGTTTTCCAATCATCTTCAATGGTTATATCAATAGAACCTCGGCCTTTCATAGCATCAATAGCATTTTTCACCAAATTTTCTATCGTCCAGCTATGCAATGTTGGGTTCATCGAAATAGGAATTTGATGTTCAGGTGCTTTAAACGTAAAAACAACTTGTTTAGAAAACCGTGATTGCAGATATTCATACGCTTTTTTGGTTTCTTCTACCAAATCTTTCTGTTCCAAAACTGGTTCCGAACCTATTTTAGAAAAACGATCGGTAATATTTTGAAGTCTGTTTATGTCTTTTTCAATTTCTTCGACCGTGGTTTCATCTACATTGTCGGCTTTCATAATTTCGACCCAACCAATGAGAGATGATAATGGCGTTCCTATTTGATGTGCAGTTTCCTTTGCCATTCCTGCCCAAAGTTTGTTTTGTCCAGATATTTTATTGGTTTTATAATAATTATAAACAAGTGCGCCAAACAAGAAAATGATTAATACTAAGGCAATAGGATAATATTTTAATTTGTTCAATAATGGGGAATTTGTGTAGTACAAATAATGAAATTTACCTTTTACATATTCCATTTCAACCCGTTTGTTGGCATTTTTAAAATTTTGTAAAAGCGCTTTTGCTTTTATCGAATCTTTGATAATATTTTCATCAATATTAATAGACTGAAGAATACTATCTTTTTGATTGGTTAGTATAATTGGAATTGTATTGTTGTTTGTAATAATGTGAAAAGGCAGATCAAGATCAGTATCTGAAGTAGCATTATTGATGCTTTTTTGTGCTTCGGCCCACAATTCTATTTTTAAACGCTCTTCGTTTTTAAAAATCTGAAAAAAAGTGTAAGTATTCCATAAAATCAATACAATGATTAGGAAAGAGGAGAGTATTAATACCCAGCGGGTTGTATTTTTATTATTTGAAAACTGCATATTTTTTCTTGAGTGTATAAATATATAAAAAAGGCGTTAATGATTCAGTATAATTATTTCTATTCAATTGCTTTTCTTATTTTTGTTCAAAATATAAAAATCATGCTCAGCATTTCTCCAAAAGACATTACTACAGCGCAACTACAAGGGTATTTGCAAGGAGCTGTAAGCCCAAGACCTATTGCTTTTGCAAGTACAATAGATGCTGATGGAAATCCAAATTTATCGCCATTTAGTTTTTTTAATGTTTTTAGTGCCAATCCGCCTATTCTCATTTTTTCGCCAGCTAGAAGAGTACGTGATAATACCACAAAACACACTTTAGAAAATACAAAAGCGACTCGCGAAGTAGTTATAAATGTTGTAAATTATGATATTGTACAACAAACCTCTTTATCAAGTACAGAATATGCTGAAGGTATTAACGAATTTCTAAAAGCGGGTTTAACACCTATCGCTTCTGATGTTGTAAAACCTTTTCGTGTGGCAGAATCGCCTGTTCAGTTTGAATGTAAAGTCAACGAAATTATCGAATTAGGGCAAGAAGGTGGTGCTGGGAATTTAATTATTTGTGAAGTAGTTCGCATTCACATTAATGAAGAAATTTTGGACGAAAAAGGAGTTATCGATCAATATAAAATCGATTTAGTGTCGAGATTGGGTGGCAACTGGTATTCACGTTCCAATCAAGGTTTGTTTGAAGTGCCAAAACCACTGGTAACATTAGGAATTGGTGTAGATAATATTCCGAATTTTATTAAAGAAAGTTCCGTTTTTGATGGAAATGATTTAGGTATGTTAGGAAATGTGGAAGCTTTGCCTACTGAAGAAGAAATTACTATATTTGTAAACGAAAATTTTGCTGTAAAAGGTGTTTTAAGTTCAGATGATGAGCAAAAAGTGCAGTTGAAAGCAAAAGAATATTTGAATAATCAAGACGTACTTTCGGCATGGAAAGTATTATTAGCAAAACGATAAGTTATGGAAGTTACAGGAAAAATTAAAGTGGTTGGGGCAGAACAACAAATTAGTGCCTCATTTAAAAAAAGAGAATTGGTTGTAACCACAGACGAGCAATATCCACAATCGATAATGATAGAATTTGTTCAAGATAAAGCTGATTTATTAAACAGCTATAATGTTGGAGAAGACGTAAAAGTATCTATCAATTTAGGTGGTAGAGAATGGGTAAATCCACAAGGAGAAACTAAATATTTCAATAGTATAAAAGGTTGGAGAATAGAGCGTTTGGCTGCTGCACAAGCACCAAGTACACAATCGCCACCAATGCCAAATGCTGAAACATTCGAACCAGCGGCAAGCTTTAAAGAAGAAGAACACGACGATTTACCTTTCTAAATTTTAGATAAAAGAAAGAGAATAGAAGTCAGAAGTAATATTTATCTCTGGCTTTTTTTTATTTTGGATTCCCGCCTGCGCGGGAAAGACAAACCAGACGCACTGTCTTTCCTGCGAAGGCCGAAATCTATAATTGCCATTGATTTTGAAATTGTTATTGACTATGCATTTTTTAACCCAAGAATTATCTTTTCCAAATACAAATGAATCAACACCCGATGGTCTCTTGGCTATTGGTGGCGATTTATCTACCGAAAGATTGTTATTGGCTTACAAAAGTGGAATTTTCCCTTGGTTTGAAGATGGTGAACCCATCATGTGGTGGTCGCCAAGACAAAGAATGGTTTTGTTTCTAGACGAACTGATAGTTTCTCATAGTATGCGAAATACCATCAATAAAAATGTTTTTCAAGTAACTTTCAATAAAGCTTTTCGGGAAGTTATTCAAAATTGTCAAGAAATAAAGCGAGAAGGCCAATACGGCACTTGGATTACAGATGAAATGATTGAATCCTATTGCAAACTTCATGAATTAGGCAATGCCATCTCGGTTGAGGTTTGGCAAAACGACACCTTAGTTGGCGGATTGTACGGTGTAGATATGTTTCCCGTTTTTTGTGGCGAAAGTATGTTTTCCAGAGTAAGTAATGCTTCGAAAATTGCGTTTATCTCGTTGGTAAATTATCTCAAAACAAATCACTACAACTTATTAGATTGTCAGATTTACAACGATCATTTAGATAGTTTGGGTTGTAGAGAAATTCCGAGAGAAGAATTTTTGAGGATTTTGAAGACAAGATAATTGTCATTCCTCTTTCGTCGGAATGACAAAACAATAAAAATTAAATTTGTTTCAAATAATAACCTAACTACTTTTTATAACCCATAATTCTCACAGCTCTTACTAAAGGATTAAACGAACCAGAAACAACTACCGTTTTGCTAAAATATCCTTTTTCATCTATGTCAATAGAAATTTTAACTTTGGTTTGTTCGTTTGGTTTTAGAGTTTTCGGATAATCCTCTAAAGCAGTACAGTCGCAGGTTGTTTTTATATACAAATTGGTCAAATCTTTTTTACCAATATTTTTTATAGGCAATTCTACATTTATTTTATCTATAGTAATTGTATCCATATCAATTTCGAATGGACATGCTATTTTGGTGTAATTTGTTTGAGGAATCTTTTTAAGCTCTATCATCATTTCGTCTTTTTTGTGTGTACCCTGACAGGATGCTAAAAAAGATAAAGTGATGAGAATGATAAAATAATTAGTTTTCATAAATTTCTATGTATTGTGCAAACATATTTCTTTTGGCTCTATGTTCTATTTGTCCTGTTTGTTGTGTTGATGTCCATTTTTTTGTTTTCGAACAAATAAAATCGGAATTAGTTTTGTTTTCAGCTTTATAGAACGACAAAGCTTGTCCAGAAACAAATACTTTTGACCCATCACTTCTCTCACCAAGAACCCATACATCAGATTTGTCAGGCAATGGAATCCATTGCATGGCAATAAAGTAAGTTCCTTTTTCTAGGTTTAAAACTCTTTCAAGGTCAACTTTGTTCCAGCCTTTTTTGTAATTAGACATATATTGATTGTAGATAATCTTATCTGGAAAACCTTCTTTTTCTGAATAGATTTGAAAATTGAAAGGAGAATTGTGTTCTTTGCTATCTCTAACATTTATGCAAAAATTATAATTTTCGATAGAACTATTATGATTCAAATTAATTCTTGTTGCACAAATAACATACTCATTTTGTATTCCATTACATTGAGCATCGCTAGAAACTCTTTTATCTAAACAAGAACCAATTTTTATAGGATTAGCGTTTCGTAGGACGACCTCCTCTAAATTTATAGTCGTTTTTTCTAAGGATATTGTAGCTAAATTTTGTGGGTTTACTGTTATAGGATTATATCCGTTTGCAGATATATTTATTTCGTTAATAGTATTGTTTACCACAAAGCTACCATCGTTCTCAGATTTAGTAATAAATTGCCCGTTTGGCTCCAGCACAATTGCATTTGCAATAGGTGATTTATTCAAATAATCTACTAAAATTATTTTAGTAGTTTGAGAATAAAGATTAGACAAACTAAATAACAGAAAAAACAAGATTCGTATCATAATTAAAATATTTAAATAGAAGTTGTGTTAAAGTAACGTCAATGTTTTAATCATTCAAAAAATCCATTACATACTTATTAATTTCCTTTTTTTGTTTCTTATTTCCTCTATCATTCATGTCATTATGAATGGTGTTGGGAAGTTTTATAATTTTTATTTCAAAATTTTTCTCTTCTTCAAGAGTTGGCAAAACACCTTCATCAGCAGGTTGGTCACTTGATCTGAGTGAATAAATTCTTGGTTGTTTCGTTCTGGGTAATTCCATTCGGCGATTGTCTAACGAAATTATTTTATCTACTAAATTCGGATATTTATGAGCAAATAAAACACTTATATCTCCACCATTTGAATGTCCTATTAAAACAAGATGTTTGTAATCTAAATCTGGTTTTATTTTCTTTATTTCACCAAGAGTAAAAAGTATATTTTCAACACCTCTTTCCCAGAACGGACGCCGAACAACTTGGGGAATTCCCGTTTTAGGCATTAAATCGTCAGTTGGTAATTCTTGTTGGATACTTATCACAAAATATCCTTTGGAAGCCAGTTTTTTAGTTAAAAACGAATAGGATTTATTTGCTCCCAGTCTGTTTTCGCTATAACCGTGACTTAAAATCACCACTTTTTGATTTTCAATTTTTTTAGCTGTTTTGGGAGAATAAAATGCAACGGGTATTATTCTATTTCTCTTTTTATCAAATAAATTTAGAGTATCTATTTTAACTTTAAAGTTTGGAATGGTGTTTTGAAGATTTGTAACCTCTTTGTTTTTAATACAACTTATTAAAAACAAGCTTAATAGAATTTTGAAATATATTTTCATTTGATATTATTGTAAATTATCCTCTCACCCAGCAATCTTCCACATGATCATTTACCATTCCTGTGGCTTGCATATGCGCATACACTACAGTCGAACCTACAAATTTGAAGCCTCGTTTTTTTAAATCTTTGCTCAAAGCATCTGATATTGCTGAGGTTGCAGGAACGTCTTTTAGTGTTTTCGGGTTGTTATCAATAGGTTTTCCATCTACAAAACCCCAAATATATTGGCTAAAACTACCAAACTCCTTTTGAATTTCCATAAAAGCAATCGCATTCGTTACTGCCCATTTTACTTTGAGTTTGTTTCTAATAATCCCTGCATTTTGCAATAATCCCTCTTGTTTTGCTTCGGAATAAGCTGCTATTTTTTTATAATCGAAAGCATCAAAAGCCAATCGAAAATTTTCTCGCTTATTCAAAATAGTAATCCAGCTTAAACCCGCTTGAAAAGTTTCAAGGATTAAAAATTCAAATATCGTTGCATCATCATAAACAGGTTTCCCCCATTCGTTATCGTGATATTCTTTATACAAATCGGAAGACAAGCACCAAGCGCAACGATTTTTCATAAAAAAGAGTTTTTTTCAAATGTAAGAATTTGTTTTAAAAAAAATTGTAAATTTACTACAGCAATTTAGATTATATGAAGACAGTTATAGCCCAAAGTTTTTTAAATGCAATTACTTATTCGGAATATCGAAACATCATTTCGGAACTAATAAAACAAGATAAATCTTCAGGAGACGAACAATCGGACGATTTGCTTATGTATAGCAAACTGAACGAAACCAGAATGAATCGGTTAGATAAAACGATTCACGTTGGTATTGAAACCTCTCAAGAGTTAAACGCTCTTATGCACGAATATTACTGGTTGGTTCTTGCCGAAGGTTGGTGTGGCGATGCTGCCCAGCTAGTGCCAATTT
>NZ_JAYURN010000007.1:0-57135 GCF_043756175.1 Flavobacterium sp. | reverse complement strand
ATTGTCCCTATGGCTGGTCGTGGATCACGCCTTCGCCCACATACATTAACCATTCCTAAACCATTAATTCCTGTCGCTGGAAAACCAATCGTTCACCGACTGGTAGAAGATATTGCAGGCGTATTGAATCAAGATATCGAAGAAGTAGCCTTTATTATTCACGAAAGTTTTGGCAAAAAAGTAGAAGAGGAATTAATTGCTATCGCACAAAAATTAGGCGCCAAGGGAACGATTTATTACCAAAACGAAGCTTTAGGAACAGGTCACGCTATTATGTGTGCTAAAGATTCTTTGAGCGGACCAGCTGTTATTGCTTACGCCGATACTTTAATTCGTGCCGATTTCGATTTAGATCAAACTGCCGATAGTGTAATTTGGGTAAAACAAGTAGATCAACCTGAAGCTTTTGGAGTAATAAACTTAAACGATAAAAACCAAATTGTAGAATTGGTCGAAAAACCAAAAGAATTTGTTTCAGATTTAGCAGTCATCGGAATTTATTATTTTAAAGATGTTGCCGTTCTTAAAAACGAATTGCAATTGGTTTTAGATAACAACATAATTCATGGTGGCGAATATCAAATTAACGATGGAATTAAACAAATGATGGCAAAAGGCATGATTTTTGTTCCAGGAAAAGTAGATGAATGGATGGATTGTGGTAACAAAGATGTTACAGTTGATACCAATTCAAGAATGTTGAATTTTTTACATCAAGACGGAGTTAATTTAGTTTCAAATAATGTAAAATCAGAAAACTCTACCATTATTCCACCGTGTTACATCGCGGAAGATGTGGTTTTGATAAACGCAACCGTTGGACCAAATGTTTCATTAGGAAAAGGTTGTCACATTATTAATAGTAATGTTAAAAATAGCTTAATACAAACCCACGCACACATAAAAAACGCTACTTTAGACAACGCAATGATAGGAAATCATGCAAGTTTCGACGGTAATTTTACAAGTATAAGTATTGGTGATTATTCGGTTTTAGAATAAAATATGAATAAAAAAGTGTCAAATAAAAAATGGTTTATTATCGGAATGTGTATCATTTCTGCAAACATATTGGCACAAACCCAACCCGAAGATGTAGCTTTAGAAAAAGATGATTTTAAAGAATCATATTACGAATCACTAATTCAAAAAGGGATCGAAAATTATGATAAAGCTATTGTTTCTCTAGAAAAATGCATCAAAATTCAACCAGAAAACGCAGTTATCCATCACGAATTAGGTAAAAACTATTTTTTTCTAAAAGACTATCAAAATGCCGAGAAAGCTTTTGTAAAAGCGGCAGAAATCGACACAAAAAACAAATGGTATTTAATCGATTTGTATGAAGTGTATTATCAAACTAAAAATTACAATCAAGCGTTAGTTATTGCACAAAAAATAATTCCGTTAGATAAGAAATATAAAGAAGATTTGGTGTCGCTTTATATGTATACACAACAGTATGACAAAGCTTTGGTTTTAATTAATGAATTAAATGAAAACGTTGGAAATACTGAGCTTCGTGATCGATATAAATTACAAATTACATCACAAATTAAAACCAACTCGTCCGACAAAAACACATTAGAAAAAGCAATAGATCAATCTCCTAATAATGAGGAAAATTACTTGTCGCTTATTTATATGTATTCCGATAACAACCAAGAAGAAAAAGCCTTGCAAGTGGCTAGGAAGTTAGAAAAGAACATTCCAAATTCATTTTGGGCACAGGTCTTTTTATACAAATATCACATCAATAATAATGATGGAATTAGCGCTGTAAAATCTTTAGAAATGGTTTTAAATAGTTCTAAAATAGATAAAAAAGTTAAATACAGGATGTATAATGAGTTTCTTATTTTTGCATTAAAAAACCCAATTTTCGAAACCGAACTAAACAAAGCAACAGTCTATTTTGAAAACGATTCCGAATTTAATGTTTACAAAGAAATAGGCAAATTTTATTACAAAAAGAAGAGTTGGGATTTGGCTATAAAAAACCTAGAAAAAGCATCATATACCGATTTAGAAACCAACTTATTTTTGCTTGCTTCTTATGAAGAAACCAGTAAGTTTGAAATTTTAGAAACCAAAGCATCGGAACTAATAGAAACTTTTCCCAACCAACCAGAATATTATTTTTTTGCAGGAAAAGCATCAAATCAATTAAAAAATTATAAAAAAGCAACTGATTTTCTAGAATCTGGTATAGATTATGTGATAGATAATGTAGATTTAGAAATCGATTTTCTAAATCAACTATCGGAAGCTTCAAAAGGACTTGGAAACACTCAAAAAAGTGACCAATATTTGGCTAAAGCCAGTAATCTAAAAACAACACAAAAATAATGCGAAGAATTCTCCCTTTTTTATTGGTTTTGGCTTTATTGTCTTGTAAATCGAAGCAAAAAACAATTGCATCACAACCTGTGGTTACAGGAGAAACGGCAACGGTTTCTAATATTATAAAAAATCATTATGCGATAAAACGCGATTTTAAAACAGCCTACATCAAAGCAAATATCGATTATGCAGATGATAAACAATCTCTAAGCCTTTCGGCAGATATTAGAATAAAAAAAGATGAAATTATTCTGGTTAGTATAAAAATGTTGGGAATAACGATGGCAAAAGCCATAATTACGCCAACTCAAGTTCGTTATTACGAAAAAATTGGAGGTAAATATTTTGAAGGAGATTACAAAACATTAAGCAATTTGTTGGGAACCGATTTAAATTTTCAGAAAGCTCAAAACATGCTTTTGGGTCAAACTATCGATGATTTATCCAAAGGAAATTATTCTCTTTCTATGGCAGAAGGCTCACCAAAATTAGAAGAAATAACAAGAGAAAATTTTAATAAAAGTTACGTATTCGATGTGAATTCTTTTTGGCTAAAACGTCAAGAAATCACTCAAAAAACACCAGAAAGAAAAATGATGGTCAATTATTCTAATTATAATTCGTATCCAGAATGTGTTTTACCAGGAGAACTTCTTATTTTTGCAAATCAAGACAATAAAACCACTAATATTACGATTGAATATAAAAACGCTACATTCAACGAAGATTTAACTTTTCCGTATAGCGTTCCAAGTGGTTACGAACAAATCAAATTATAAAAATTAGATACAATTTTAGGATGTCAAAATATATTATTTATTTTCTATTAATACTTACAACTTCCATCTCATGGGGACAAGAAGAGGAAAGACAGCGCAAACTCGAAGAGCAAAAAGAACGATTACAAGAAGAAATTAGAGCGCAAGAAAAATTGTTACAAAGCCAAAAAAAGAAAGAAAAATCTGTAGTAAAAGTGGTGGTGCAACAAACCGCTAAAATTAATTTGCAACAAAAACTGATTAATACAACAGCCAAACAAGCAAAAGTTTTGGGAAATAGCATGTACATTAATCAGGTTAATGTAAACAAACTAAATAAAGATTTAAAAATTCTAAAAGAAGATTACGCTAAAATGATTGTAAAATCATACAAAAGTCGTTCTGAGCAAAGTAAAGCGATGTTTTTACTTTCGTCCGAAAACTTTTTGCAAGCCTACAAACGAGCACAATATATGAAACAGTATTCTAGTTTTAGAAAATTGCAAGGCGAAGAAATAAAAATAAAAACTATCGAATTAGAACGTTTTAACAACAAGCTTTTGGGGCAAAAACAAGAAAAAGTAAAGCTAATTGCCGAAAGCGAAAAGGAAAAACAAGTTCTAGAAAAAGACAAACAAGAGCAACAAAGATTATTATTTTCTATCAAGAAAGACAAAGGGAAAATTATTGCCGATATTAGGAAAAAGCAAAAAGAATCGAAAGCAATAGAAAAACAAATTGATAGATTGATTAGAGAATCTATTGCAGCGACGAATAAAAAAGCTGGTAACACAACAAACACGACAACATTTGTATTAACACCAGAAGCAAAAGAATTAGCAAATGATTTCAAGAGCAATCGTGGTCGTTTACCGTGGCCAGTAGAAAAAGGATTGCTGACAAAAAAATTCGGAAGACAACCGCATCCATTAGAGCCATCTATTATGATTGAAAGTAGTGGGATAGAAATTTCTTCAGAAAGAGGTGCAAAAGCACGTTCGATATTTGCAGGAGAAGTTAGTGATGTGCAACAAGCCGCAAATGGTACAGCAACAATTGTGTTGCGTCATGGGGATTATATCACAACCTATTCTAATATCGGAAAAGTTTTTGTTCGTAAAGGAGATAAAGTATCGACCAAACAAGTTCTAGGAGAGGTGTTTTTTAATACTTTTACGAATAAGGCTATTTTAAAATTCCTTATTTATCAAAATATAACAAAATTAAATCCACAAAGTTGGATTATGAATATGTAAGATTATAAAAACAGAAATTCCACCAATTATCACAAAAAATTCTTGATAATTGGTGGAATTTCTGTTTAAAATTTATAAGTATTATCTATAAAAACAACGCTTTCAGCTCCGTTGCATCACTCGGTTTCATTTTTCCAGCAAGAACCAAACTTAATTGTTTTCTTCGCAAAGCAGCATCAAATCTAGCTTTTTCTTCATCAGTTTGAGGCTCAATTGGAGGAACTTCAACAGGTTGTCCAGTTTCATCGACCGCTACAAAAGTATATATGGCTTCGTTGGCTTTGGTTCTGTTTCCAGATTCACGATCTTCAACCCAAACATCAATAAAAATCTCCATAGATGTTCTAAAGCTTCTAGACACTTTTGCCTCAACAGTAACCACGCTTCCAAGAGGAATAGATTTATTAAATGCCACATGGTTTACCGATGCAGTTACCGTAATTCTGCGAGAATGTCTTCTAGCAGATATGCTTGCTGCACGATCCATTCTGGCTAATAATTCACCACCAAAAAGATTATTTAACGGATTGGTTTCGCTTGGAAGAACTAAATCGGTAAGGATTGTCAATGACTCTGAAGGAAATTTTGCTTGCATGGTTTTTTATGCAAAGATAAACGGAAAACTATAAATTACAGAAAAAAATTGCCACAACCCGAGCATTTGCAAACAGGCGAAGCAATTCAAGAATTTATGGCTAAATATTTATAGTGGATTTCTTTTATAATTCCTCGATAAGAAGCCAAGCAGCAGGATTTATCGAATCTTGTATTTGGGTCATTTTGTATTGCGCTTCGGTATAAGTAGTAAAACTACCATACACTACAGGAATTAATCCGTCAGCATTTCGTTCAAAAATCCTAGCATTATACCCTTTCGAAATTAAATCTTCTAATTCTCGATTGGCATTTTTTTCGTTTCTAAAAGCGCCAGCCATAATATGAAAAGGCAATGTTTTTTCGGTTTCAATCTCACCAATAGGATTACCTATAAGAAAAGTAGCTTCCTGAATTTTAGCATTTACTTCTTTCTGAACATCAGCTTGAACCATTAGTGTTTCTGCTTGCTCTGTCTGATTTAAATATGATTTATAACCAAACCCAGCAGCGCCTAATGACATTATAAAAACAGCAGCATATTTCAAATAAGGATTTAAATATCTTGTGTTTTCAGTTTTAATTTGATAAACAACTTCTTTTTCTTCTTCAACTTCTTCTATGTTAGCAATCGAGAAATCTCTTTTAATTGATGGAGAAACAAATGAAGTTAACCCGAAAGAAGCAGTCAAATAATTCAAGTGATTTGAAGGTTCAAAAACCAAATTATTTTCTTGATTTAATCGCAAGTCACCTATATTTTTAAGTGGTAAGTGACGATTGTTTTCTAATTCACTTTTCCACAAAAAAACAGTATTTTCTATAGCAATTACAGCTTGTTCGTAACTTATTTTTTCCGAAACCGAAATATGATTGGCTAATAATCCGTCATTATTTTTCAAATTAGAATTAAAAGAAATTACTTTCTTTGGCGGATAAAAAGTCTGGTTGCTTTCTTGTATGTTTGCAGAAATTGTTTCAGCTAAAAAAGCACCAAAACCAGGAACAGTAACACACTGAAAACGATATAATAATTGAGATATGTGATTTGGTATATTCATTAAAGCAAAATTATAAACTACAAGCAAAAATAATAATTTTATCAACAAATGTTATTAACAATTTTGCATTTATTTGATACTTTTACAAAATTCTTAAAATATTTATGACAGAAACCGAATTACATTATTTACTTGCACTGCAAAAAGTAGAAGGCGTTGGCGATATTATGGCCAAAAAATTACTGAATCATTGTGGTTCGGCAGAAGCTATTTTTACTGCCAAAACTTCGCAACTCGCAACTATTGATGGCATCGGTAGGGTTTTACTAAACAATTTAAAAAACAAAACAATTTTCTGTCAAGCTGAAGAAGAACTCAAATACATTCAAAATAATGATATTAATGTTTCTTACTTTAAAGATGAAAATTATCCAGAAAGATTAAAACATTGTATTGATGGTCCAGTATTATTATTTACCGCTGGAAATATTAATTTGAAACAAAAACGAATCATTAGTATTGTTGGTACGCGTCAAATTACCTCTTACGGAATCGATTTTTGTAAAAAACTCATCGCCGATTTAGCACCACTAGACCCAACAATTGTAAGTGGTTTTGCTTACGGAGTCGACATTGTAGCACATCAAGCAGCTATAGAAAATAACTTGCAAACGATCGGAGTTCTTGCACACGGATTAAATCAAATTTACCCAAAAACACATAAAAAGTACATGTCTAAAGTCGAAGAAAACGGCGGCTTTATGACTGAGTTTTGGAGTAATTCTAGTCCAGAAAGAGAAAATTTTGTTAGAAGGAATCGTATTGTTGCAGGAATCTCGGAAGCAACAATTGTTATAGAAAGTGCCGATTCTGGGGGCTCACTCATCACAGCAAATATAGCAAATGATTACAATCGCGATGTTTTTGCTGTTCCAGGAAGAATTTCTGATAAGTATAGTCAAGGTTGCAATAATCTTATAAAAACCCAACGAGCTCATTTGCTAACAAGCGCTGCCGATTTGGTTTATATTCTCAATTGGGAATTAGAAAAGAAAGAAAAAACCATCCAAAAACAATTATTTGTTTCGCTCGAACCCGAAGAGCAATTAATTTATGATTTCCTTCAAAAAAACGGAAAAGAACTTATGGATACCATCGCAATTGAATGTAATTTTCCTATTTTTAAATTATCTTCATTATTATTAAATATGGAACTAAAAGGTGTGATGCGACCTTTGCCTGGAAAATTGTTTGAGGTTATATAAATAAAGTCGTTTCAAGTGAGTTTGAAACGACTTTATTTAGTTAGTTTTTAAGTAATTACGGTTGTTTTACTAAATCATACCAACCTAAAGGAATTGTTACACCTACTTTTACACCACTTAATAAACCTTCAATTGTATTTATATTTGCATCACTAGGATAGGTCAGTCCATCACTAGTGTTATGTAATCGCATAGTAAGTGGATTTGTGTTGTTTACTCTTAAGGTAATGATATGCCCAACTTTTTTCACAGGATCTATAAGAATTAGCTGAACTCTTTTTTGTCCTAGATAGCAATCATTACATTTAGGAGAATTCTCATTTACTAAAAAAAAATTTCCATCATGTACCTTGTGTTTATTGACGTTTTCTAAAATGGTACTTAAATTAGGTAAAGTATTTATTTTTGTCACTCCATTTTCTATATACACATATTCACCATAAAGTGTGTCTTCGTAATAAATGTTATTGTAGTTCATTGTTTTTTTGAACAAATGAATCTCTAAAATAGTATTTGTAGTAGTATTTTCATATTTCCAGATGCCTACAAATTGGTTTAAATTGTTATAAGTGTCTTTATAATAAGCTCCTGGAATACCTCTTTCTGTTTTGCTTTCGATAGGAATAATTAGCGTTTGTGCTTTTACTGTACTTAATAAAAGTAAGAACAGAAATGATATAATTATTTTTTTCATAATATTTATTTTTTAGTTACAAGGTGTTTTTACGATAGTCTCCATTTTTGATGCGGGTAGCGATAATTTTTCCCATCCTGAATCTTTTTTCTCTATTACTAGAATCCCAGCTGTTTTTGTGAGTTCTAAAAATCCTCTTATAATATCAGTAAGTGAGTTTCCTTTTAGCTTAATTTCATTATTGAAATCTTTATTTATAATTTTTGTTTTATCATACTGATCACTTATATCACTATATTTTGGTTTATTCATATAATTTACAAGAAAAATTTGCAATGCTTTAAAGTTATTAACTTTTATCGCAAAAACTGAGCCATCTTCGTTAACTAGCATAAAAAATACATCTGGTTGCAGTTCATAATCACATTCATTATATAAATTATACAGTATTGCTAAGTCATTAAAAGAAAAAATTTGCTCCAATTCATTATTATGCGTGTGAGCAGCTCCATAAATCCTTAAGCCTCTTGGTATTGTAATCGAGTTGTCTTGTGATGTCGGTAAATTTACGTTTGAATAACCCAAGCCATTTGCACTTATTTGGAAGCTTACTCCATCTTCTCCATCAGGATTATTTGGTATTTCTCTTCGCAAATTTGTAATAGCAGTATTTACATTTCCTTTAGTTGGGTCGGCTAATCTGCTTAAACTTAAACAAGGATCTGGCAAAGGTGGCACAACAATAGTAGTTCCAGCAGTTGGAGTGGGAGGAGGAGGTGTGCTTCCGCCACCGCCGCCGCCGTAATGATAAGGAGTGCCTCCGCCACCGCCACCGCCACCAATTCCGCTACAGGTATATTCGAAAAAAGTTTGCTGACAATTAGGGCCTGCAATGTGTTTAGGGCCAGTTCCTCCTGTTAGGGTTCCAGTACACATTAGCGCCCAATCACATTGTAGGCTTGGGCCATTGTCAGAACCATCATCTGGATTATCATTAGGGCCATTATCTCCGCCAGGACAAACAATACAGGTTTGAAGTGCAGCTTTTCCCGAGGTTCCTGTAAAAGCATAAGCATTATCTTCTTCAATATATTCTATGGGTAGTGTAGGCGTGTATGTTATTAAAGTTTCTTTGGTCTGATTTAAAGAATCAATCTCGATTACTAAATTTTCAAAATATCCAACCGTTGGCTCTTCTCTAACAACCAACATAGTATATGAAGTATAACCTTCAGCCGATATTTCTCTGATTGTTGTTGAATCTATACTAAAATTGGTGTCTATTTCTCTGCTAGTAGAACTATTTTGACTTCTAAATGCTTCAAATTTCGCAGTGACTTCCCGATTAGCCTTATTAAATTTTGGAATCCGATTGGCTTGTTTGAACGAATAATCTTTGATGACATATTTGTTCTGATACTGCGGATTAATATCTTCATCGAAGTCTTTCTGGCAACTGCAAAATGCAATGAACAAAAAGAGAATTAATAATTTTGAATGCTTCTTGAGTTTTTGTTTCATTTAGTTTGTTTTGTTAAAGGTTTGTAAATATATAGAGTATAAAATCACACAAAAGGTTGGGACGAATTGTAAAACATTTCCCAAATGTAAAAATAAATCACAATAACACAAATATGTGTTTATAAATATTTTCTCATTTAGTCAACTTTCACCTGTGGAAAATGAAGAAAAAATATTTATCAAAAATTTTGGAGAAAAACTAAAAAAACTTCGATTAGAAAAAAATCTTTCCCAAGAAATGCTAGCTAATGATGCCAATATTCCAATAAATCAGATAGGCAGAATTGAAAGAGCAGAAATAAGTACGTCATTAACTACAATCTACAAAATCACAAAAGCTTTAGATATAAAAATAACGGTCTTATTTGATTTTTAAATAATATAAAAAGTTATAAATTTGCACCGAATTCTTCCATTTAGAACTCACAAAATATTTCTCACTTAAACGTTTATAGCATGCAACTGTATAACACCTTAAGCGCAGAAGAAAGAGCAGAGCTGATAGATCAAGCTGGCAAACAACGACTCACGTTGTCTTTCTATGCGTATGCCAAAATTGAAGACCCTAAAAAATTTAGAGATGATTTGTTCATCGAATGGAACAAGCTCGATGCTCTTGGGCGAACGTATGTAGCCAAAGAAGGAATTAATGCTCAAATGAGTGTTCCTGCAGAAAATTTTGAAGCTTTCCGCGAAACTTTAGAAGCTTATGAATTTATGCGAGGCATTCGTTTGAATGTCGCTGTAGAACATGATGATCATTCGTTTTTGAAACTTACTGTAAAAGTCCGTGACAAAATTGTAGCTGATGGATTAAACGATGAAACTTTCGATGTAACAAATATCGGAGTTCATTTGAAAGCCAATGAATTCAATCAAATTTTAGACGATCCAAATACGATTGTGGTCGATTTTAGAAATCACTACGAAAGTGAAATCGGTCATTTCAAAGGTGCAATAACACCAGATGTAGAAACTTTTAGGGAAAGTTTACCAATCATCAACGAGCAATTAAAAGACCACAAAGAAGATAAAAACCTAGTGATGTACTGCACTGGCGGAATTCGATGCGAGAAAGCTTCAGCATATTTTAAACACCAAGGATTTAAAAATGTTTTCCAATTAGAAGGCGGAATTATCAATTATGCCAAACAAATAAAGGATGAAAAACTCGAAAGTAAATTCATCGGAAAGAACTTTGTTTTCGACCATCGTTTGGGTGAAAGAATTACTGACGATATCGTTTCGCAATGTCATCAATGCGGTAAACCTTGCGATAATCATACGAATTGCGAGAATGAAGGTTGCCATTTGTTGTTTATTCAATGTGACGAATGCAAACCGGTTATGGAAAATTGTTGCTCTACCGAATGTCAGGAAATTATTCACATGTCATTATTAGATCAAGTAAAGTTACGTCGTGGTATAAAAAACGGAAATATGATTTTCAGAAAAGGAAAATCAGATAAATTATTATTCAAACATTCGGGGGAATTGAGCGATGTTTCTTTGGCAAAAGCAATAGAGCCAAAGGATATTCGGCAGAAAATAAAAATCAAGAAAATCTTAATCGGTCAGGCTGAACATTATTATGCAAAATCGGAAATCGGCTCGTTTTTAATAGAAAATCAAGAACTAAAAATAGGTGATAAAGTTTTAATTTCGGGACCAACTACGGGTGATGAACAATTAGTTTTAGAAAAAATGTATGTCAACGGAAAAGAAGGTTCTGATGCTAAAATAGGAGATAAAATAACATTTTCAATACCATTTAGAGTAAGATTATCGGATAAATTATACAAAATATTAGAATAAAATACTTTCGAAAAACCACCGAAAAAACCTATTAAACATTTAGTTTTAATAGGTTTTTTGGTTTACAAAACTTTAACCATTTCTCGCTTTCAACCGTTGTAACTTAAACTAAAAAAATACTATCTTTACAAATTAATCGTTTTATGAATTTAAGTTGCTTTTTGCAACACTATATATAAATTATGGCATGTACAAGTTGTTCAACTTCCGATGGTGGTGCACCAAAGGGGTGTAAAAATAATGGGACTTGCGGCACCGATAGCTGCAACAAATTAACTGTTTTCGATTGGCTTTCAAATATGACTTTACCAGGAGGACAAGCGCCTTTTGATTGTGTGGAAGTTCGTTTTAAAAACGGAAGAAAAGAATTTTACCGTAACTCAGAAAAACTAACATTAAGTATTGGAGATATCGTCGCTACCGAAGCTTCTCCAGGACATGATGTAGGAATTGTAACTTTAACTGGGGAATTGGTTAAAGTACAAATGAAGAAAAAAGCCGTAAATCACGAAGGTGAAGTGGCTAAAATATACCGAAAAGCATCTCAAAAAGATATCGATATTTGGAGCACAGCTCGTGACAGGGAAGAACCTATGAAAGTTCGTGCTCGCGAAATGGCAATAGCTTTAAAGCTTCAAATGAAAATCTCTGATATCGAATTTCAAGGAGACGGATCTAAAGCAACCTTTTATTACACAGCCGAAGATAGAGTCGATTTCAGACAATTAATTCGTGATTTTGCCTCTGCTTTTAGCACAAGAGTCGAAATGAAACAAGTAGGTTTTCGCCAAGAAGCTGCTCGTTTGGGAGGAATTGGATCTTGTGGTCGTGAGTTGTGTTGTTCTACTTGGTTAACGGATTTTAGAAGTGTAAACACATCGGCAGCACGTTACCAACAACTATCATTGAATCCGCAAAAACTTGCAGGACAATGTGGCAAACTAAAATGTTGTTTGAATTATGAGTTAGATACTTATATGGATGCTCTGAAAGACATTCCAGATATGGAAACCAAACTTTCTACTGAAAAAGGTGATGCAATTTGTCAAAAAATAGATATTTTTAAAGGATTAATGTGGTTTGCTTACATAGGAAATTTTGCACAATGGCATATTCTTAAAGTTGCTCAGGTTAAAGAAATCATGGCGCAAAATAAAGAAAAAATTAAAGCTTCTGCATTAGAAGATTTTGCTATCGAAATTGAAAAACCAGCAGTCGAGAAAACCTTCCAAAACGCTATGGGACAAGACAGTTTAACTCGTTTTGACCAACCTAAAAAGAGCAACAATAAGAAACCAAATAAAAATCATCGTCCAGAAGTTATAGGTAAAGAGAAGAATACAAATGTAGCGCCAAAGGTTATTCAGAAAATTACGCCAAACTTAAAACCAAACAGTTCAGAGCCAAACAAAGCAAATCAAAATAAAGCAAACCAGAATAACCCGAACCAAAACAAACCAAACACAAACGGCCCAAAAATTAGAAATGAAAAAAAAGATTCTAACAAATAGTTTTTTATTGTTTTTTGTCGCTTTTGGATTAGTTTCTTGCGATAAATCTCAAGTTTTCGATGAGTATCATACTTTTGAAGATGGTTGGGGGAAAAACAGCATCGTCAATTTTACTTTCGATCAAGAAGCATCAAAAAAACCTTATAATTTATTCATCAACATTCGTGATAACGATGATTATGAGTTTAGTAATTTGTTTCTAATAGTAAAATTAGAACAACCAGATGGTTTAATAAAAGTAGATACTTTAGAATATCAAATGGCATATCCAGACGGAAATATGCAAGGAGAATTGTTAGGAAATGGCTTTTCCGATATCAAAGAAAGCAAATTGTGGTATAAAGAAAACATGACATTTCCTAAAAAAGGAAAATACAAACTCTCTATACAACAAGCCGTAAGACAAACTGGAAAAGTAAAAGGAGTCGAAAAATTAGAAGGAATTACCGAAATAGGTTTTAGAATCGAATCGTTAGAAAAACAATAAAAAATGGCACAAAAACTGAATACTCGCAAACCAGATTATTCACAATATGTGAAAAAGTTTTGGAAATATTTCTTCATCGCTTTTGGCGGAATACTATTGTTTTTTCTATTTGCCTCTTGGGGACTTTTGGGCTCGATGCCTTCATTTTCCGAGTTAGAAAATCCTGAATCTAATCTCGCTACCGAAATTATTTCTGCCGATGGAGTTACACTTGGTAAGTTTTACAACGAAAACAGAACACCAATAAAATACAAAGATTTACCCAAACATTTGGTCGATGCCTTAATATCTACCGAAGATGAACGTTTTAGAGAACACTCAGGAATAGACGGAAGAAGAACCTTAAGCGCCACTTTAAGCCTAGGGAGTCGAGGTGGGGCTAGTACACTAACACAACAATTAGCCAAGTTGCTTTTTCACGGAGAAGGCTCTAAATTTTTACCTTTCAGAATCATTCAAAAAGTAAAAGAATGGATTATTGCTATTCGTCTAGAACGTCAATATACAAAAGACGAAATCATTGCAATGTATCTTAACAAAGCCGATTTTATTAATACAGCAGTAGGAATTCGTTCGGCATCAAAAGTATATTTTGCCAAAGAACCCAAACAACTAACAGTCGATGAAGCTGCCATGTTGGTAGGAATGCTAAAAAACCCATCGTTATTTAATCCTTTACGAAGAGAAGAAAAAGTAAGAGATCGTAGAAATGTGGTTTTAAAACAAATGGAAAAAAACGGTTGTTTATCAACTTCGGCCAAAGAAAATTTTCAAAAAAAGCCTATTCTACTTACTTTTTCACCAGAAAAATACAACGAAGGTTCTGCAACTTATTTCCGAGAATATCTTCGTGAATACATGAAAAACTGGGCAAAAGAAAACAAAAAAGAAGACGGGTCAGATTATAACATTTATTCCGATGGACTAAAAATATATACCACCATCGATTCTAGAATGCAACTGTATGCCGAAGAATCTGTAAAAGAACATTTAAAAAACTTGCAAGAAGAATTTTTCTTAGAAGCCAAACAAAACAAAACAGCACCTTTTATTAGAATTACGCAACCCGAAATAGACAAACTTATGATGCGTTCTATAAAAAACACAGAGCGCTGGAGAATCATGTCAGAAGAAGGAAAAGAAGAAGACGAAATTATAAAATCATTTAGTATCAAAACTAAAATGACCGTATTTACTTGGGACGGGGACAAAGATGTCGAAATGACTCCGATGGATTCTATCCGATATTACAAACACTTCTTACAACCAGGAATGATGTCTATGGAACCCCAAACAGGAAACGTAAAAGTTTGGGTGGGCGGTATCGATTATCGATATTTTCAATATGACCATGTTGGGGTAGGAGCACGCCAAGTTGGATCTACATTCAAACCATTTGTATATGCAACAGCAATCGAGCAACTGGGTATGTCACCTTGTGATACTATTATCGATGGGCCATTTAAAATATTTAAAGGAAAGCACAATGTAACTGAAGATTGGGAGCCAAGAAACTCTGACGGAAAATACCGAGGCATGGTAACCTTAAAGAAAGCATTAGCCAATTCGATAAATACCGTTTCGGCAAAATTAATTGACAAAACAGGTCCAGATGCCGTTATAGGTTTAGTAAGAAAATTAGGGGTAAAATCGGAAATCCCATCCCAACCTTCCATCGCCTTGGGTGCTGTAGATATTACTGTCGAAGATATGGTTGCCGCCTATAGCACATTTGCAAACCAAGGAATATATGTAAAACCTCAAATTATAACAAAAATTGAAGACAAAAATGGGAACGTTATTTATGAGCCCAAAATGGAATCTAAAGATGTTTTAAGTAAGGATATTGCTTATGCAGTTATCAAATTATTGGAAGGCGTTACAGAATCTGGTTCCGGAGCAAGACTCCGTTACGGTGGTGGCGGATTCATACAATATCAATACAGCTTTACCAATGCCATTGCCGGAAAAACGGGTACCTCACAGAATAATAGTGATGGTTGGTTTATAGGAATGGTGCCCAATTTAGCCACTGGAATTTGGGTAGGAAACGAAGACAGATCAGCACATTTTAGAAGCACAAACAAAGGACAAGGCGCCACGATGGCATTGCCTATTTGGGGACTTTTTATGCAAAAATGCTATAAAGACGAATCGTTGCATATCTCTAAAGAACCATTCGAACGCCCAAAAGACATGACAATTAAGGTCGATTGTGCCTCAGAAAGAAGGGTAATTCGGGATACAACTGTCAAAGATTCGACAGCCGTAAAACCAGAAGAAGAACAAAATACTGACGAGTTTGGTATTTAGGATGTCATACTGAGCGTAGTCGAAGTAAGGAGCTATTTCCTGCTATTCGTTTCAATCTTTTCTTTTTTTAAAGGAAAAAAGAAAAGGATTTCCACTACTATCAGGGCTAAGGCAAAAAAGTAATAAGGCAACAATCAAATTACAATTAAACCAAATTTACAGGGTTTAAAATAATAAAATGTAAGTCAAAATGATAAACAAAAAAGTAAGTAATGTACAAGAAGCATTACAAGACATACAAAACGGACAAACCATTATGCTAGGAGGTTTCGGACTTTGTGGAATCCCAGAAAATTCTATTGCCGAACTTGTAAAAAAAGACATAAAGGAACTAACCTGTATTTCCAATAACGCAGGAGTTGATGGTTTCGGACTGGGTTTGCTTTTAGAAAAACACCAAATCAAAAAAATGATTTCTTCTTACGTAGGAGAAAATGCCGAATTCGAACGCCAAATGTTATCAGGAGAACTCGATGTAGAACTCACACCACAAGGAACGCTTGCCGAAAAATGCCGATCTGCACAAGCAGGAATTCCAGCATTTTTTACGCCAGCAGGTTACGGAACCGAAGTTGCTGAAGGAAAAGAATCTAGAGAATTTAACGGCAAAATGCACATTATGGAACTGGCTTATAAAGCTGATTTTTCTATAGTAAAAGCATGGAAAGGCGATACAGCCGGAAACTTAATATTCAAAGGAACAGCAAGAAATTTTAATTCTTGCATGGCTGGTGCAGCAAAAATAACCATTGCCGAAGTAGAAGAATTAGTCGAAGCTGGAGAATTAGATCCAAACCAAATTCACATTCCAGGGATTATGGTAAATCGTATTTTTCAAGGAGAGAAATTCGAAAAAAGAATAGAGCAACGCACTGTTAGAACAAGATAATTATGGCTTTAGATAAAAATCAAATCGCAAAAAGAATAGCCCAAGAAGTACAAAACAATTATTTTGTAAACTTAGGAATTGGAATACCAACCTTAGTTGCTAATTATGTTCGTGAAGATATTTCGGTCGAGTTTCAAAGTGAAAACGGAGTACTAGGAATGGGCCCTTTCCCTTTTGAAGGCGAAGAAGATGCCGATATTATCAATGCAGGAAAGCAAACCATCACTACCTTACCAGGTGCTAGTTTTTTCGATTCCGCTTTTAGTTTCGGAATGATTCGCGCACAAAAAGTAGATTTAACTATTTTAGGAGCAATGGAAGTTTCTGAAAATGGAGATATTGCCAATTGGAAAATACCTGGAAAAATGGTAAAAGGAATGGGAGGTGCAATGGATTTAGTAGCATCTGCCGAAAATATTATCGTTGCCATGATGCATGTAAATAAAGCAGGAGAAAGCAAAATTCTTAAGAAATGTACCTTGCCACTAACAGGAGTTGGTTGTGTGAAAAAAGTAGTGACAGAATTGGCCGTTTTAGAAATTACACCAGATGGATTTAAATTACTAGAACGTGCACCTGGAGTTTCAGTAGATGATATTATAAAAGCCACCGAAGCGGAATTAATAATTGATGGTGATATTCCAGAAATGACAATATAAATAAACATTTACTGGTTAATTTTTACAAATAGCGACGCCAAAAAGCGTTGCTATTTTGTTTCAAACAACTTATTTAGAGCTATTTACAAACTTTTGCATTTTATCGTTTTTATTTGCATTTCATCGTTTTTATTAACAAAAAATCAAAATAAATTACAAAAGGTTAAATAATTAATAATTATTTGTTAAGTTTGACGAACATTTCAACAAAAAGCAACCTAAACCAATTGCTTTGAAATGTTAGTTAACCAACCAAAAACAAATAAATATGAAAAAACAATTTGGAGGCATTGCTTCAGTGTTTGCAATGTCCTTATTTGCGCTATCCAGTTTCGCTCAAGAAACGGATAAAAATGTAAATCAGAAATCTTTAGGCGAAAACGGTTTGCCAAACCTGATTACTTTCAAGGAAGAATCTGCTTATAAAAGTTCAGATTTTCAACAAGTTTTTAGAGATCAATTGGGTCTAAAACAAAACGAGTCATTCTCTCGAATTAAAAATGAATCAGATCCTGAAGGGTTTACCCACGAAAAATTTCAATTATTTCACGAAGGAATTAAAGTAGAGTTTTCAACCTACACACTACACTCAAAAAACGGCAAAATAGCTTCTATGAGTGGTGAGTTTTACAATATTAATAATGTTAACATAGCGCCGTCAATGTCGGCTCAAGCTGCTTTTAATAAAGCGATAGCTTATACCGGAGCAAAACATTATTTGTGGGAAAACAAAGCTGATGCAGACAATATAGGTTATAAAAAACCACAAGGTGAGTTGGTTTTATTGCCTGTTATAGAAGACCAATCACAAAAGAGAACTACAGATAATTTACGTTTGGCTTATAAATTTGATATCTACGCTACAAATCCAATTAGTCGTGGTGATTTATATATTGATGCTAATACTGGCGAACGTTTGTTTTACAATGCAACTATCAAGCATTTAGGTGAATATAGCCATGGTGGAAAATCGAGTGCTACAAATGAAAAAAATACTAAAAGTAACAATTTAACTACAGCTTTAGTAACAGCAAATGCAGCAACTCGTTATAGCGGAACGCAAAGTATTCAAACTTTATTAAGCGGTTCTTCTTATATATTATCGGACAACACCCGTGGTTTGGGAGTTCAAACATATAATTCAGCAAGAACAGCTACTTATCCAACAACTAATTTTACTGATGTAGATAACAACTGGACAGCAGCCGAATTTAATAATACAAATAAAGACAATGGAGCGTTAGATGCACATTGGGGAGCCGAAAAAACATATGATTATTTTTCAGCTGTTCACGGTAGAAATAGTTATGATAATGCAGGAGCAAAAATAAAAAGTTATGTACATTATAATTTAATAGCTGCTGGATATCCTGACAACAACAATGCTTTCTGGAATGGAAGTGTTATGACTTATGGTGATGGAAGCGGAACGGGAGGTTTTGATGTTCTAACTGCAATGGATGTTGCAGGACACGAAATTGGACACGCAGTTTGTTCGTATACAGCAAATTTAACATACCAAAATGAATCAGGTGCAATGAATGAAGCATTTTCAGATATTTGGGGAGCTTGTATCGAATATAACGCTGCACCAACAAAATCTACTTGGTTAATAGGAGAAGATATCGAAAGAAGATCTGGTCATGTAGCATTGCGTTCTATGAGTAATCCAAATGCGGAAGGCCAGCCAGATACATATAAAGGGACAAGTTGGTATTCAGGAACTGCGGATTCTGGAGGAGTACATACAAATTCAGGGGTTTTAAATCACTGGTTTTATATCCTATCAGTAGGAAAATCAGGAACTAATGATATTGGAAATGCTTTTAATGTTACAGGAATAACAATTACTAAAGCGGCCAAAATTGCTTATCGATTAGAGAGCGTTTACTTAACAGCAAATTCTACTTATGCTAATGCAAGAACATCTGGAATTCAATCGGCAATCGATTTATACGGAGCAGGTTCTGCCGAAGTTATTGCAACAACAAATGCATTTTATGCTGTAGGAATTGGCGCTGCATATGCAGGTTCAACCGACACAACAGTACCTACTACACCTGGTAGTTTAGCGGCTTCGGGTACAACGTCATCTTCAACAAACTTATCTTGGACAGCTTCAACAGACAATGTTGCGGTAACAGGATATAATGTTTACCAAGGAACAACGCTTAAAGCAACTGTAACAACAACATCTTATGCAGTTACGGGACTAACAGCATCAACAGCTTATACTTTTTCTGTAAAAGCAAAAGATTCTGCTGGAAACTTATCAGCTTCAAGTAATACGGTAAATGTAACAACCCTTGCGGGTTCTGCTGTTACTTATTGTGCATCAACAAGTAGTAGTACTGCCGATGAAAAAATTGGAAAAGTAGTTTTCGGAACAATAAGTAATACTTCAACAGGCACAGCGGGATACGAAAACTTTACTGCACTTTCTACAAATGCAGTTAGAGGGGTTGCAAAAACTATCACGATTACACCATCTTGGACATCGACAGTTTATTCTGAAGGGTATGCAGTTTGGATAGATTATAACAAAAACGGATTGTTTACAGACGCTGGTGAATTGGTTTTTTCTAAAGCAACATCGACAGCAACATCTGCAACTGGATCAATAACTATCCCTGCAACTGCTTTATTAGGTGCTACAAGAATGAGAGTCTCTATGAAATATAACGGAATTCCAACTTCATGTGAAACTTTAAGTTATGGTCAAGTGGAAGATTATACGGTAAATATTACTGCTTCTTTTGCTATAACAGCTACAACTGAAGTAAATAGTGATGTTGAAGCCTTATCTTTCAATATATATCCCAATCCTGTAGAAAATGTATTGAATGTTTCTGTGATTGATAACAGAAAGGCAACATTCAGAATTTACAGTATGATTGGTCAAGAAGTAAAATCAGGAAATCTTAATCAAAATGAAATTAGTGTTTCTAATCTTGAATCAGGACTTTACATTTTTGAAGTAAATGATGGAGAGAAAACGATAACTAAAAAGTTCGTTAAGAAATAATAACTTTTTATGTTAAAACTAAAATGCCTCACATTGTGAGGCATTTTTTATTTGTAAGTAATTATATCTTAGTTTTAATTAATTTCCTGACGGTTTCTGATTGTCCAAATTCTAAACTTTCTAAAAACGGATAAGTAGTTTCAGGAAAACTTACCCAAGGATTAACACCTAAATAAAGTTCTTTCATGTTAATGAAATTTATAATTTCTGCCGGAAGTGTTTTTAGTAAATTTCCGTCTAAATCTAATAATGTTAAGTTAGTTAGTTTACAAAGTTCGACAGGAAATTTTCTGATTTGATTCTTATCTAAAGTTAGATTTTTTAGATTTATTAGGTTTCCAATTTCTACAGGAATACTCTGTATCAAATTACTTTTCATATTAATAATCGTCAATTCAGACAAACTTCCAACTTCCGAAGGCAAGACTACAACATTGTTTTTTTCTAAATTTAAAACCTTTAGTTTAGATAAAACGCCTATTTCTAGAGGGATTTCCGTTATTTTGTTATCAAATAAAATAAGTTCAGTTAGGTTTCTTAGAATGCCAATTTCGACCGGAATAGCTTCGATTTTATTATTGCTGAAGTTGAGTTTTTTTAATTTTGATAATTTTCCGATGTAAGGAGAAATAACTTCCATTTTATTTTTTTGCATCTCCAACTTTTCTAAGCTGGCTAATTTACCAAGTTCGATAGGGAATTTTAAAAACAAATTGTTGTTTATGTATAATTCTCTAAGCTTTGTTAACTTTCCAATTTCAAAAGGCAATGACTGTAGATTATTATAGTTTATCCAAAGTTTTTCAATGTTTACAAATCGACCAATTTCGACAGGTAGTTTTGTGAGATTTCGGTTATTTAAATTAAGTTCTTTGTATTTTTCTGGATTTGGTGCATTCATGATTTCTGTCATAGAACGACTTTCCGCTTCTTGTGCATTTACAGAAAAAATTGCACAAATAAACAACACTAGTGGGATTGAATTTTTTAGGTATTTCATATTTTACTAAATTTGGGAATAACAAAAATAGCAATCTTTAAATAAGATTATGAAAACAGGACACTTATTTTACGAAAAGATTTAGAAGAACCAACTCGCCACAAAAATAGCCGTAATCACACAAATTAAATCCACTAAAAGCATCGTTCCTAGGGCATAACGAGTATTTTTAATATTTACTGAACCAAAATAAACTGCTATTACATAAAAAGTACTTTCGGCACTACATTGAAAAATACTACTCAATCTTGCCGTTAGGGAATCTGCACCAAAAGTATTCATCGAATCAATTAAAAATCCTCTTGATCCAGCAGAACTAAAAGGTCTAAGTAATGCTACTGGCAAAGCATCGGTGATTTCTTTACTTACTCCCATATTAGAAAAAATGAAAGCGATCCAATTGCTAATAATTTCAAATAAACCACTATTTCGGAATAAAGAAATAGCAACTAACATACCCATTACATAAGGAAAAATAGTTACCCCAGTTTTTACACCATTATTTGCCCCTACAACAAAAGACTCAAACACAGTTGTACTTGCGGCAGAAAATTTCTTCTCATTTATAAAGGAGAAAATCAAGGTAAAAGCAATAATTCCAATTAATATTAAAGCAGAAAGATTAGAGGTAAAATAGTTTTTTCCAATTAAATCCAAATGATTTACATACATCAACAAACCAACAATTCCAGCTATTAATGTCATCAATACAATAACCAAAGAAGCACTTTTGAAATTAATTTTTTGTTTAACTCCAACAATTAAAAAGGCTGCAATCGTACCAATAAAAGAAGTGATAATACAAGGCAACATCACATCAGCAGGATTGCTTGCATTAGCAGCAGCACGGTATCCTATAATAGAAGTAGCGATTAAAGTAAGACCCGAGGCATGAAGGCACATAAACATAATTTGAGCATCACTAGCTTTATCTTTTTCTGGATTTATTTCCTGTAAACTTTCCATGGCTTTTAATCCAAAAGGTGTTGCGGCAGAATCCAATCCTAGGAAATTTGCTGCAAAGTTTAAAGTCATATAGGATATTGAAGGATGATTTTTGGGAATGCTTGGAAACACTTTTACAAAAACGGGACTCAATGCTTTAGCTAATTTTCCAGAGGCTCCGGAAATGATTAAAAGCTCCATTAATCCGCAGAAAAAAGCCAAATAAGCAATAAGCGGAATAATTAAATCTAACAAAGTACTTTTACATGTTGGCAATAAACCATCTGATTTTTGAATGCCACTATATATTTTTACCGTTTTATTTTTGTAAACGTAAGTCGTATCGGCGTTTATCGTATCACGATTTATCACCATGGTCATCTCAGGTGCTTTTTCGATACTATCTTTTACAAATTTCGGAATTTGGTTTAAGTATTTTTCAGAGATTAAAATGGGGTCATCTTTTTTTCCGTTCAAAACATAATCAATTGTGTAACTGTTACCAGCAAACAAACTGAACACAACAAATACAATTGAAGAAATAAAAATAGTTAACCAAAATCTACTTAATACCATAATTTTTTTTTTGTAAATGTAATATTATTATATTTGGCACAAATTAAATTAATAATTATGAGAAAAAAATTATATTTAGGGATTTTTGCTTTATTATTTACTACATCATTTTTTGCTCAGACCAAAGAAGAT
The DNA here is from genome assembly GCF_043756175.1 of Flavobacterium sp. GTDB lineage: Bacteria > Bacteroidota > Bacteroidia > Flavobacteriales > Flavobacteriaceae > Flavobacterium. The sequence continues at coordinate 34,411 of NZ_JAYURN010000007.1, read as the reverse complement.
GTGGCTAAAATGGTTAGCGAATATGATTTAGAAAAAATTCATGCAAAAAAAATTGAATTCAAAACTAAACATGAAGTAAGAAAAAGAAAAGCACAAGAATTGGCCAAAATTAAAGGATGGCCATTAAAAGTATTTGGTGATAATGGTTCTTATCAAGAATTAATGTATGTAACTGAAGATGGTTATCCAATATATTATTCTACAGAGAGTAATGTGGTAGCTGCAGCTTCTACAAGAGCTAATTATTTAAATACAGGAGGAGGACTTGGTCTAACGCTAGATGGTCAAGGTATGGTTCCTCGTGTGTGGGATGGTGGAAAAGTTAGAACTACGCATCAGGGTTTTTATGTGGGTGGAGGAAATATTACTAGTAGAATCACTCCTATAAACGACCCTTCAGGAACTACTTATTCTGATCATGCAACTCATGTTACGGGAACTATTTTAGCTTTGCCTTGGAGCACTAATGCGACTGTTTTATCAACTAAAGGAATGGCAACAAAAGCAACGGCAAGAACTTTTGATTTTGACAATGACGAATCTGAGGTGATTTCTGAAATTCCAAATGGAATGATAATTTCTAATCACTCCTATGGAGTACCTCATAGAAATCAATCAACTGGTGTGTATTTGCCAGGCTGGATTTCAGGAGCTTATACTGATGATTCAAGAAGTTGGGATGAAATAGCAAACTTATCACCTTATTATTTGCCAGTATTTTCAGCTGGTAATAATGGGACTGATAATGGTAGTAATAATCCAATAGCAGTTGGTTATGATAAATTAGTAGGAAATAAAGTTTCTAAAAATGTATTAACAGTTGCTGCGACAAATGATGCTGTAATTAATTCAAATGGGACTCTAGGGAGTGTTACTATTGCTAGTTTTAGTAGTCAAGGCCCTTCAGATGATTTTCGTATCAAACCAGATATTTCAGGTAATGGAGTTGGATTGACATCTTTAGGTAATACAACTGATACCTCAACTGCCTCAATGGACGGAACTTCTATGTCTGCACCTAATGTTACGGGTACATTAACATTATTACAGCAACATTATAAAAATATTCATGGTTCTTTCATGAAATCAGCAATGTTAAAAGGATTGGTATGTCATACCGCTGACGATTCAGGAAGAGCTGGTCCTGATGTAAATTTTGGTTGGGGAATGTTAAACGCCAAAAAAGCTGCCGAAACAATTACAGGCGATGGGTTAACGTCAATTTTATCAGAAATTACTTTGAGCCAAGGACAAACTTATACAACAACAGTTAGTGCTGTTGGAGGTATTACTCCGTTAATAGCATCTGCAACTTGGACAGATTTACCTGGTGTCAACATAGCAAATGATACAACACCACCTAATACTACAACTCCAGCATTAGTAAATGATTTAGATATAAGAATTACAAGAGCTGCTACAACATATTATCCATGGAGGCTAGGTGCTACTCCATCAGCAAATGCTATTAGAACGGCGGATAATAATGTTGATAACGTTGAAGCAGTTAAAATTGATGCTCCTACCGCAGCTGATTATGTTATAACAGTTACACACAAAGGAACTTTAACGGGAGGCTCTCAAAAATTTGCCTTAGTTATTACAGGAATTACTTCTACTATTGCTTTAGAATCTACTTCAAATGATTTGACTGTATGTAATAATCAAAATGCAGTTTATACCTTCAACTATAAACAATCCGGAGCAGGTACTTCTAACTTTTCTGCAACTGGATTGCCAGTAGGTGCAACAGCTACTTTTTCGCCAACAAGTTTAAGCGCAAATGGAGCAGTGACAATGACTATTTCTAATTTGAATACAGTTCCTTATGGTAATTACACTGTTGGAATTATTGCAAATAATGGAACAGAAACAGAAACACGTTATAAAGATTTGAAAGTGTTTTCTACTACAATTGTAGCTGTGAATCAAATTGCACCTATAAACAATAATACAAATCTTCCAACAAGTTATTTGTTTAAATGGGATAAAAACTCTAACACTGAAGATTACAATTTACAAGTTTCTACATCAAATACTTTTGCTACAACAGTAGTTAATACTACTACAACTGAAACGGAATATGCTGTTTCTGGTTTAGCAGAAGAAACAAATTACTATTGGAGAGTGATTTCTTCAAATCGTTGCGCTACAGCTCCAGCCAATCAAGCAACCGTTAGAACATTCCAAACAGGAAAATATACTTGTGGACTAACTTTTACTGCTACAGATTTTACAAATGCTACAATTGCAACAGTCGTAAATAGTACTGCAAGTGTGCCTATTACTGTTACAGGAGGTATGTCTATAGGAGATTTAAATGTTACTTTAGATATTACACATACTTGGATAGGTGATATGATAATTACTTTAAAAGGTCCTGCGGCTATAGGTAGTCCTGAAGTGATTTTATCCAATCAACCTTGTGTAGGTCCAAATCCGACTTATCCAAACATTCAAGCTACATTTGATGATTCAGGTGTGGTTCATGGTTGTTCGGCAACAGCTCCCGTTGTTTCTGGAACGGTTAAACCTTTCGGAATACTATACAGCTTAAATGGTTTAAGTGCTGATGGAGTTTGGACAATAAACGTATCAGATGTTGGAGCTGGCGATGGAGGTGCTATCAACTCTGCTTCTTTAAATTTCTGTAAAGTAGAACCATCAATATTAAGTATTGCTGATAACATATTTAACCAAATGGTAGTATATCCAAATCCAACAAAAGGCGTTTTAAATATCAATTTAAATACCCAGATCGATGGAGATACTCAATATTCAATATATGACATTCAAGGGAGAATGATTTTGTCTAAAAAGTCAAATGCTTTAGTGGAAGTATTGAATATTGAAAACTTTGCGAACGGAATTTATGTTTTATCTGTAGAAAATGGAAGTAGTAAAACAACAAAGAAAATAGTATTGAATAAGTAATTTTATTACTTATAAATTACAAAAATGTCCCGAATTTTCGGGACATTTTTTTTAAACATGAATAATCTCTTCTTCTATCAATAAATCTTCTCTTCGCAATCGTAAGAAAATTTGAGCGACTGCAATCGTATCCTTTTCGCAATAGGTTACAATTCTGTCAATGTCTTTTTCTACATAAAAAACATGACCTACTTGCGAACCATCAATATCGCCTTTTGGTGATGGAATCCCCAATACTTTACACATCAATTTCAAAGAAGTAAAATGTTTGTAATCACCAAATTTCCATAATTCTAAAGTATCTAAATGCGGAATTTCCCAAGGTTTTTTCCCAAATAAATTCAATTTGTTTGGAATAGAGATTTGGTTGATAATCATTCTACGAGCAATAAACGGAATATCAAATTCCTTGGCATTATGACCACACAAAACATGTTGCGGTTGGTTGAAATGATTGTTTAAAAGATTGATAAAGTCGTGTAAAATTTTCTTTTCTTCTCCCAAAAAAGAGGTGATTCTAAAGTTTCGAATATCTCCTTTAATCGTAAAATAACCCACAGAAATACAAATAATTTTCCCAAACTCAGCCCAAATCCCTGCTCGATCATAAAACTCCTCGCCCGAAAAATCTTCTTTGCGTTGATATTGTGTTTTTTGCTCCCAAAGTTGTTTCATATCCTCATCAAGTGAATTGAAATTTTCTTCTTCTGGAACGGTTTCTATATCAAGGAAAAGGATGTTGTTGAGGTTGATTTTTTCTATCATAAATTACACTTCTTAGATTTGAATTGTTAAATCTGAAATTTTTAAAAATCTAAGATAGTCTAAATTTCTTACAATCTAAGTGGTCTAACCTAAAATAAACTTTGCTGATTTGTTGGGTTTTCGTGTTCTAACAACCATTTTTTTCGCCACAAACCCCCAGCATATCCTGTGAGTGAACCATCGGCTCCAATGACACGATGACAAGGAACAACAATCCAAAGTGGATTTTTTCCGTTTGCCGATGCTGCTGCACGAATCACTTTTGGGTCGCCTAATTTTTTAGCCAAATCAAGGTAAGACATGGTTTTCCCATAGGGAATGTTACTTAATTCTTTCCAAACTGTTTGCTGAAAATCAGTTCCTTTAGGATTAAGTTTTAAAGTGAAATCAGTTTTTTTTCCGTCGAAATAATCGCGAAGTTGATTTACAGCTTCTTTGAGATTTTCGGGAATTTCTTCAGAAACTACCCCTTCGGACAAAACTGAAATAATAGTTATTCCGTTTTCATCACCTTCTATTTTTGTGATCCCTAATGGCGAATTTATAAAAATTGAATCCATGTGATAAATGTAATAATTTTGTTCTTTAAAAACTATTGTAAAAATGGATTCCCGCCTAAGCGGGAAAGACAATATGATGTAATGTCTTTCCCGCGTAGGCGGGAATCCAGATATAAGCTTCTACTTTAGTAGAAAAAAATAATTTTATTTCGAAAAACTAAAAATGTAAGTTTCTAAACCTTTGAGTTCTTCATCAGACATTGTTTTTGTAATCGCAAAATTTGTTTTCATGACCTCGTATTGACTTGGATCAACCAGTGGTTTCGCATCGTTTTTTAAAAAATCGACAATATTTCCATTCTCAGTTTTATAAACTTTTGCAATGTCTTGAATACTTGGTCCAATAATCTTTTGATCTACTTTATGACAAGCCACACAATTTCCTTTTCCTTCAAACAATTCTTTCCCCAATGCTTCTGGAGCTTTAACTTCAGTGTTGGATTCAGTTGGTTTTCCAAAAGATTCTTCACTTTCTTTTTTGCAAGATATTAGGATAAAAAAAGAACTCAATAAAAACAATTTTTTCATCATTATTTATTTAAAAGTATGGCTGCTTCTTTAGCAAAATAAGTAGAAATAAGGCTTGCTCCAGCTCTTTTGATACACATTAATTGTTCCATCATGATTTTGTCGTGGTCCAACCAACCTCTTTCTGATGCTGCTTTTATCATTGCATATTCGCCAGAAACGTGAAAAACGGTTACTGGAACATTCACTGCATTTTTCACTTCACGAACAATATCTAAATAAGCAATTCCTGGTTTTACCATGACCATATCGGCGCCTTCTTCTACGTCCATTAAGGCTTCTTTTATAGCTTCGATACGATTGGCATAATCCATTTGATAGGTTTTTTTATCTTTCGGTACTTCGACAGGCTCAGTATCAGATTTAGTTTCTTTTGGAGCACTATCTAACGCATCACGAAATGGTCCGTAAAATGCCGAAGCATATTTTGCAGAATAACTCATAATTCCAACATTATGAAAACCAGCAGCATCTAAACCTTGGCGCAAACGCAATACACGTCCGTCCATCATGTCGCTTGGCGCAACAAAATCGGCACCAGCTTGTGCATGAGAAACCGCCATTTTTACTAAGGCAGCATTTGTAGCATCATTGGTAATATCTCCGTTTTCGATAATTCCGTCGTGACCGTAAATAGAATAAGGGTCTAACGCCACATCTGGCATGACAATCATTTCTGGGCAAGCGGCTTTGATGTCTTTGATAGCTCTTTGCATCAATCCATCAGGATTCCAGGCTTCTTTTCCTGTATTGTCTTTTAGAGATTCGTCAACTTTTACATAAATGTTTACGGCGCGAATTCCTAAAGCGAAAATTTCTTTGACTTCTTCGACAGTTAGATCGATCGAACGACGAAAAATTCCAACCATAGAAGGAATTTCTACTTTTACGTTTTCACCTTCTGTAATAAACATGGGGAACATAAAATCGCTTGGACTTAATGTTGTTTCTCGAACTAATGAACGAATGCTTTCGTTTACTCGTAATCTTCTGCCTCTTTGTAATGGGAACATAGTAATTGATAATTTATAATTAACAATGGATAATTAAATCCAGTCAATAGGTTTTTCTAATACTTGAATTAATTTTTCTTCTTCACTTCCAACTTCTGGGTGATGATCATAAACCCATTGCACATGCGGAGGCAAACTCATTAAAATACTTTCTATTCTTCCGTTGGTTTTTAATCCAAATAAAGTGCCTTTGTCATGAACTAAATTGAATTCTACATAACGCCCACGACGAATTTCCTGCCATGTTCTTTGTTCAGGATTATATGGTAAATCTTTTCTGCAATCTAAAATTGGAACATAGGCTTCTAAGAAACTATTCCCAACTTCGGTTACGAAACTGAACCAATCTTCCATTTTCATCGTTTCAGATTCCTTACAATAATCAAAAAATAATCCGCCTAATCCACGCGCTTCATTTCTGTGAGCATTCCAAAAATAGTCATCACATTGTTTTTTGTATTTTGGATAGAATTCCAAATTATGCTTATCACAAGCCGTTTTACAGGTTTGATGAAAGTGTGAAGCATCTTCTTCAAATAAATAATAAGGTGTGAGATCTTGTCCGCCGCCAAACCACGAATTGATTACGTTTCCGTTATCGTCATACATTTCGAAATAACGCCAATTAGCATGAACAGTTGGTGCCATTGGGTTTTTTGGATGAATGACCAAACTTAATCCACAGGCAAAGAAATCGGCTTCGCCAACGTTGAATAATTTCTGCATCGAATCTGGTAGTTTACCATGAACAGCAGAAATATTGACACCACCTTTTTCGATAACGTTTCCGTTTTCGATAACACGTGTTCGTCCACCACCGCCTTCTGGACGCTCCCAAATGTCTTCACGGAATTTGGCTGTACCATCAGAAATTTCTAATCCTTTGCAGATTTGGTCTTGCAGGTTTTGTATATAGGTGTAGAATTTATTTTTCATTTTTTTAAAATCAAAAGCGTTTAAAAGCGTCTAAAAAAGCGTCTAAAAAAGTGTCTAAAAAGTATCTAAAAGCGTTTAAAAGTATCTAAACTACTTCCCAGAAATAACCTGGATTACATTTTATTTTACCTTCTTTCCCTAATATGGATAAAAAATTTGTCACTTTCTTCTTCTTCTGGTCTTCGGAAAGAATTACAGACAATTTCGGGATAATTAAATTGTCAATTTTATCACGTTTTGTTTTTCCAAACTTTTTTAAATACTCAAGTATTATATCTTTGAAATGAGAATCATCAAAACTACGATTGGCTAAATATTCAGCTTTTAAACCTTCGTCATTAGTAGATTCAATAATATCATAGGATAAATATATATTTGGTCTTCTACCTTCAATACATTTTAATTTCTTAAGATGCTTAAATTCATTTTCTGAAATTTCTTTGTGTTTCTGTACTTTATCCAATAATATGATTTCATCTAAACCAAGATTAGAATTCTTGATTAATATTTTCGCGAAATTTTCATCTAAAATTTTCCCCGTTATTGTCACCTTAACTTTATTGTCTTCAAAATTGTAATCTGGTAAAGGGAAAAAACGTTGTTTTTGATAATTAAATATTTTTCGAATACCGCCGCCTTGTGTTTCAATCATATCTAAATTTTTCATTGCCTCAACAAGGAATGGATTTCTATAGACCTCTTCGGGGGTATCTTTTAAAACTACATCTTCAATAGATTTTGGTAAAAAAGAACCATAATTAGAAAACACTAAATGGTCATCCTCGAATTCAACCACATTAATTCTTGCACCTTTTGAGTAATCTTGATGTGCTATTGCATTATTTAATGACTCTCTGATATTAAAAGGTTCATATCTTAAAACTTCATCAGGAAATAAGGTTCCATGACGAAGATAACGATATTTTAAGTTTCTTATTTTTTTATAAACTTCATCAATAGTTAACAAAAAAGGAATAGAAAATATTTCAAAGTCCTTATCTTGATTATCTATAGTTTTTAAATTCCATCTAATTTTAACAGAAGAATCTAAAAAATGTTCTGATTCTTCTTTTCCTAAAAGAATAAGAGCCGTTCTTGTGATTTTTCCTTTAATGATAAGTTTCGCTTTATTTAAAAAATCTAAATCACTCCAACTATCGACTTCGTTAGAATATTTAGGATTTCTTTTAACAAACTCTAATCGTGCTTTTTGGATTGCAATTTTGTCTAGGTCTTCAATACTAGCTTCTGTAATAATAACCTTTGACCAATCTTCATTCACTTGAATCTGAGTTAATATTGCATCTAATCTAGATTTTGTCATCTCAACTAAATTGTCATCTATTCTTTGCCAAGTTTTCTTATGTGCATAAACAGGCAATCTAAATTGATGTTTCGGAATATGAAAAATCCAAACAATCTTATTAGTATCAGAAGTGATAAATTCTTCAACTTTAAAATGTTGAATATCTAAATTTGTACAATTGCCATTAATTCTATATCTGATATCATCAATTGAATAAACTGACAAATCTTGAATTCCAATAATTTCAAGTGTTTCGTTTTTTACCCCAATAACCAAATGACCTCCTTGCATATTTGCTATAGCCGAAATATAAGAGATAACATCTTTACTTTCACTCCCAGCAACAGAATTTTTCAATGATTTAAATTCTTTCCATTCGCATTTTTCATTTTCGATTGGATAGTTTTTAATTAAATAATTATGTAATTCCTTTTCGGTCATTAGTTGTTTTTTTTATTACAAATATAAATTATTTATTTTTCAATGTACAATTCATATAATTCCATATCTAAAGGAGTTTCATTAGTTGGAGTAAATTCATTTTGTAATGTTTTTTGCCAAACGAAACCGTTATTTTCAGCAACTTTTACACTACCGAAATTAGTTTTATGAGAAATAATTTGAATTGTTTTCAAACCCAATTCCTCAAAAGCAAAATTTATCATTTCTTTTACCGCAAATGATGTGACGCCTTTTCCTTCTAATTCTGAACCAATGCAATAAGCAAATTCTCCTTGATTTTTATCCCAATCAATTTTTTTGATGATAATTAAACCTCCAATTTGATCATTTTTTTTATCTCGAATAGCAAAAGTAAAATTTGTCTTTTCTTCTATTTCTTTATTCTTAATTGAAATATATGCTTCCGTTTTTTCTAAAGAACTATTCATTTCCAATGTTACTGGGAAAAACAATTTTAATCGTTCTTTATTATCAGACATAAACTGATACAACTGATTAGAATCAATCGGTTGTAGCTTGTCTACTATATAATTTTCAGTTTTCAAATTATTGATTATACTCCTTCACCGCATCAATAAATGCTTTGGCATGATCTACAGGAATATTAGGTAAAATTCCGTGACCAAGATTTACGATATATTTGTCTTTTCCGAATTCGTCAATCATTTCGTGTACCATTTTCTTAATCACAGGAATTGGTGAAAGCAAACGACTTGGATCGAAATTACCTTGTAAAGTAATGTTTCCACCAGATAAATATCTTGCGTTACGTGGCGAACAAGTCCAGTCTACTCCAAGGGCAGATGCTTTACTTTTCCCCATTTCGCCTAATGCAAACCAACAGCCTTTTCCGAAAATAATTACAGGTGTAATATCTGCTAATGCTTCGACGATTTGGTTAATATATTTCCATGAGAATTCCTGATAATCAACAGGAGATAACATTCCTCCCCAAGAATCGAAAACTTGAATAGCATTACAACCTGCTTTTACCTTTTCTTTCAAATAAGCGATAGTTGTATCCGTGATTTTTTGTAATAAAACGTGTGCTGCTTCTGGATGTGAGAAACAAAATCCTTTGGCTTTATCAAAGCTTTTAGATCCTTGACCTTCTACGGCATAGCACATAATTGTCCATGGTGAACCTGCGAAACCAATTAGTGGCACTTCGTCGTTCAACATTTGTTTTGTTAATTTAATCGCATCGAAAACATAACCCAATGTTTCGTGAACATCTGGAACAATGACTCTTTCTACATCTTGAATCGTACGAATAGGATTGGGTAAAAATGGCCCAACATTTTCTTTCATTAATACTTCAATTCCCATGGCTTGTGGCACGACCAAAATATCCGAAAACAAAATCGCAGCATCAGGCGCAATTCTACGAATGGGTTGTACTGTGATTTCGGCAGCTAATTCTGGAGTTTGACAACGAGTAAAAAAGTCATATTTGTCTCGCAAAGCGATGAATTCTGGCAAATATCTTCCTGCTTGACGCATCATCCAAACTGGTGGTCGTTGTACAGTTTCTCCTTTTAATGCTTTTAGAAATAGGTCGTTTTTGATCATGTTTTTATTGTTAGACCTGACAGGTTTTTAAAACCTGTCAGGTTTGTTTGTGTTATTTATATTCGTTTATACATTCCTCAATCACATCTTCGATAGTTGGATTTTCGGCAATGAGGATGTTTTTTGTAATTTTTTCTAAGGCTTCTGCGGTTGTTTCGCCAATACAGAAACATGTTTCTTTTTTGATTGTATTTTCTTTCAAATAACTTTCTACGCCAGATGGGCTAAAAAACAAAATAGCTTCTACTGAATCTTTTATCTTATGAGGAGTTAGTGTCGTTTCATAAACTTTAATCTCATTAAAATCTACATTCCCTTCTTTTAACGCTTGAGGTAATATTTCTCTGCGTAGGTTTCCGCTGAAAAAAGTAAAGGTATCACTTCCGTGAATTAATGTAATGATTTCGGCCAAATCGGAAGCATAACCTGTGTAAACATCAACATTAAAACCATTTTCTGACAATAATATTTTTGTTTTTAATCCGACACAAAAAACGTTTTTTGTTTTTAATTCTTCACATTTTGGGTGTTGCAAAATACTATGAACGGCATTTTGACTGGTGAAAATTAAATTGTCTTTAATGTTTTTTAAATCAAAATTTTGGTGCTCTGTTTTAATAAAATCCGCTTCAATAACATTAAAATCTGCATTTATTAAGGCTTCTTTTTGAATGTTAGAAAGTGTTTTTGTAGATAATATCTTAATTTGACTCATTATTTTTTCAGTTTTTCTTTGATAGATTCCATCAGTTTTACACCACCGTTTTCAAAAATTTCTTGGGCTGCATGATACCCTAATTGTTTCCATTCTTGTACTTCAACTATTTTGTTTACTTCTATTTTCTGACCTCCGTCCAATGAAAACAAAACGCCTAGAAAATGGATTGTTTCGTCTTTTTCGTTAAATTTTGCAAAGGCTCCAATTGGCGCAGTACAACCGCCTTCTAAAGTTCTTAAAAATTGACGTTCGATATAGGTTGTTATTTCGGTTTCAATATGATTGAGTTCTGCTAAAGCATTTAAGGAATATGTATCATTTCCCATGGCAACGACCATCATGGCCCCTTGTGCTGGCGCAGGAATCATCCAATCTAAATTGATATAATTTTCTGGTTTTAAATTTATTCTTTCTAAACCTGCTGCTGCAAAAACAGCTCCATTCCAGTTATTATCTTTCAGTTTTTGCATTCTTGTATTTACGTTTCCACGTAAATCGACAACGGTGTGATTTGGGTATTTATGTAGCCATTGCGCTTGTCTTCGCAAACTTCCGGTGGCTATAATTCCTTCTTTATTTAGAAAATCAAGATTGTTATTATAAACTAAAATATCTTTTTCATTGGCTCTTTCTAAAACTGCCGCTTGCACAATTCCTTGTGGTAAAGCGGTTGGAACGTCTTTCATAGAATGAACAGCAATATCTATATCACCATTTATCATAGCAATATCTAATGTTTTTGTAAATATTCCTGTTATTCCGAGTTCATAAAGTGGTTTGTCGAGAATGATATCTCCTTGGGATTTTACCGCTACAATTTTGGTTTTATAACCCAAATCGTTTAACATTTTCTCAACATGATGTGCTTGCCAAAGTGCTAATTCACTATCACGAGTTCCTATGCGAATTATTTTAGTCATTATTTGGCTTTTTCTATTTGGAAAACTTTCTGAATCCAATCGATACTTTCGTCGACCATTGTTTCTTCGTCTTTGAGATGGTTGGCAAAATGATTGGTTATTTTTTGAATAATGCGATTACTAATAAGTTCAGCCTGTTCTTCATCAAAATTTGATAATTTTTTTCTTTGAAAGGTCAGCTCTTTTTCTTTAATTGTATTCAATTTTGCTTTGAGAGCATGAATTGTTGGAGCATATTTTCTCCCATTCATCCAAGCTATAAATTCGTCTTTTATTTCTTCAATAATAGCTTGTGCAGCAGGAATGTGCAGCTTTCTGTTCTCGAGAGTTTCATCAGTAATTTGAGATAAATCATCTAAATGCACGAGTGTTACATTTTCTAATTCATTCACATTAATATTTACATTTTTCGGAATCGATAAATCTAAAATTAATAATGGTTTTTTTAGATTTAGAATAGCCTTGTCTATTGTTGGATTTTGCGCACCAGTTGCCACTACTAAAACATCGGCTTTTTGTAATTCGATATGCAAATCGGCATAATCTTTTACAATCAAATTGAGTTTTCCTGCAAGTTTTTCAGCTTTATCTTTAGTTCGATTTATTAAAGTGATGTGCTCATTTTTAGAATGTTTTACTAAATTTTCGCAAGTATTTCTTCCTATTTTTCCTGTACCAAAGAGCAAAATATTTTTTTCGCCAATGTTTGCTACATTTTTCATAATGTATTGCACCGATGCAAAGGAAACCGAAGTTGCTCCAGATGAAATTTCGGTATCTGTTTTTATTCTTTTACTAGCTTGTATGACCGCATTTACTAATCTTTCCATAAAAGAATTAGCTAGTTCTAGAGCTTTACTTTCTGTAAAGGCAATTTTTATTTGGCTAATAATTTCGAAATCACCAAGAATCTGACTGTCTAAACCAGTTCCTACTTTAAACAAATGAGAAATGGCTTCTTGGTTTTTATAAACGTAAGCTACTTTTTGAAAATCCTCAACTGTTCCTTTCGAGTTTTCACAAAGTAATTTGATAAGTTGAAACGGATGTTGGGCAAAACCGTAAATTTCGGTTCTGTTGCAAGTTGAAGTAACGATCAGACTTTCTATTCCTTCGGTTTTTGCTTGTTGTAATAAGTTCGATTTAGATTGCGTATCAATACTAAATTTACCACGAATCTCGGCATCAGCTTTTTTGTAATTTAGGCCAATGGCATAAAAAGAAGTGTGCTTCGAAATTGTATTGTTCTCCATAATTGTCACTTTAGTCAAAAAGTTACACAAAAGTATTGTTATACAATTTATAAAAGTAACGCTAGAAGGTCAATTTGTGTCGCTACGAGAATTTTACTTTAAAAAATAGATTTTTATCGTTATTTCTCTTATTTTTGTATTAAAATCAAGGCGTATGAAATTATTTATTTAGAACAATTCTAAATAAATAAAATATAATTTCATCAAAAACTAATAAAGAAACATCGCTATGAGTTCACCTGAAGAAATAAAGATTGATGATGATTTTATTTTAATTCGTTTTCAGAATGATACTGATGAGATGATTTCCTATGAACGTCATGTAAATAATGGATTGATTCAGTTTCATTTCGGATTAAAAGGTAACGCGAAATTTATCTTCAATCAAGGAAATTATACTTTAGACTTGAAAGAAGAAAAGTCATTGTTATTTTATAATCCGCAAAAAGAATTGCCGTTGCACCTAGAAATTGGGACGAAATCTTGGTTAATTTCTATATTGGTTTCTATCAAAAAATTTCATGGATTGTTTTCTGCCGATACCGAGCATATTCCGTTTTTGAGTGACGAAAATAGAGATAAGAAATATTATGGCGAAGAAAATATTTCACCATCGATGGCAATTGTCTTAAATCAAATGTTTCATTACAATTTGAATCCATCAATAAAAAACCTTTACTACAAAGGAAAAGGTTACGAATTATTGAGTTTGTTTTTTAACCGTTCAGAAGACCCAAATGCAGAGCAATGTCCGTTTTTGATTGATGAAGAAAATGTTTTAAAAATAAAAAAAGCCAAAGAAATCATTATTGCTAATATGGCCGAACCTCCGGGTTTACAAGAATTAGCTGATGAAATTGGTTTGAATTTAAAGAAACTAAAAATGGGTTTCAAACAAATATACGGCGATACCGTTTACGGTTTTTTGTTCGATTACAAAATGGAACACGCTCGCAAATTATTAGATTCAGGATCGTATAATGTAAATGAAGTTGGGCTAAAAATTGGTTATAGCACTGGAAGTCACTTTATTGCGGCCTTTAAAAAGAAATTCGCTACAACACCAAAAAAATATTTAATGTCTATAAATCCAAACACATAATTATTTGAATAAAACAACCAATAAATAATTGTTAATCATAAATTAAAAAAAGTTAGAATTATTACTTTTATAAAAAATATAACACCAATGAAAGGAGTATTACTTGTAAATCTAGGATCCCCAGAAAGCCCAACACCAAAAGATGTAAAACCATATTTAGACGAATTTTTGATGGATAAATACGTTATAGATGTTCCATTTTTATTACGCGCTTTATTGGTTCGAGGTATAATATTACAAACAAGACCAAAAAAATCAGCAGCAGCTTATGCTAAAATATGGTGGGAAGAAGGATCACCTTTAGTTGTTATTTCTAAGCGTATGCATAAGAAAGTTCAAGCAAAAATAGATATTCCTGTTGCTTTAGCCATGAGATACGGTACTATGTCTATACTGAAAGGATTACAAGAGTTACATGACAAAGGCGTAAATGAAGTGATGCTTTTTCCTTTATATCCGCAACACGCGATGGCGTCTACGACTACTATTTTAGTGCTTGCAGAAGAATTACGCAAGGAACATTTTCCTGAAATGAAATTCACGATTGTTCCCGCTTTTTATAACAAACCGGATTATATAAAAGCGTTAGCTAATTCGATAAAAAAACATTTAGACTCTTTTGATTATGATCATTTACTGTTTTCATATCACGGAATTCCGAAGCGACATATTCGTAAAACGGATATAACTAAATCACATTGTACTATTGATGGTTCATGCTGCAATACACCTTCGCCAGCACATGAATTTTGTTACCGTCATCAGTGTTACGAAACCACAAAACAAGTGGTGAAATTACTGGGGATTCCTGAAGAAAAATACAGTCAAACATTTCAGTCACGTTTGGCAGGCGACAAATGGCTAACACCTTATACAGATGTTGAAGTAAACAAAATGCCAGAAAAAGGAATTAAAAAATTAGCAGTAGTGACTCCAGCTTTTGTATCCGATTGTTTAGAAACATTGGAAGAAATTGCCATGGAAGCAAATCATCAATTTAAGGAACATGGAGGAGAAGAATTTATGGCAATTCCTTGTATGAATGATGGAGATGAATGGTGTGATGTTGTAGCGGATTGGATTAAGAATTTTCAGAAAAAAGAATAAAACAATAGATTCAACGATGGAAATTTACAACTACATAAAATCATTACACTTAATTTTTGTAATCACTTGGTTTGCTGGTTTATTTTATATTGTTAGGTTGTTTGTATATCAAATTGAAGCCAACGAAATGCCTTCGCCAGAAAAAGAAATTTTATTGAAGCAATACAAAATAATGACTTACCGATTATGGTATATTATTACTTGGCCAAGCGCCATTTTAGCCACGTTTTTTGCAGCTTGGTTATTATTTTTGATGCCTGCTTGGTTGCAAATGCCATGGATGCACGTAAAACTTGGCTTTGTTTTCCTTTTGTTTTTATACCATTTAAAATGTCATCAGATTTATAATCAATTGCAAAATAACGAATTCAAATATTCTTCAAACTTTATGCGATTGTGGAATGAAGGAGCAACATTAATACTATTTGCTGTTGTTTTTTTAGTAATTTTAAAAAATGCTTTCAACTGGATTTATGGTGTAATTGGAATCTTTTTATTTTCGATAATAATAATGCTGGGATTTAAGTTTTACAAACGAATAAGAGAAAAAAATTAACAAATGAATTCCATTTTTAAAGTAAAAAGTTGGTCATTGCGTGTAAGAATCTTTTTGTCGATGATTCTTATAACCTTGATATCTTCTATTTTAATCGCAGGTGTTTCGTTAATTCATTTTCAAATCGAAAGCAAAGAATACAACCAAGAATTACTTATAAATAAAGAAAATCAGATAAAGCAACATCTTCAGTACGTGTTGGCAATTACACCACATCCTTTAACTACCTTTAATATTCCATCGATATTTAAAGATAAAATTTTCGAAATTTCAGACATTCATAATATCGAAATAGATATGTATGACTTAAACGGAAGATTACTGACAACTTCGAATGCACCAATGATTCAAGGGCAAATCTCTCCAAACATTTCGGATTCGATTCTTACTAAAGTGAAGCAATCTAAAAAAAACAGATATGTAGATATTGCTGAAAGCAAAGGTAATAATTTTCAGTTTTCGTATAGTTATCTGATGGATTTTGTCGAAAAAAAACCAATTGGAATTATTCGATTGCCTTATAAAGAAGACAACTCATTTTATCAAAAACAAGTAGAAGAGTTCTTAAAAATTTTTGGTTTTGTATACCTTGGAATGTTCATAATTTCTATTTGGATAGCATTATATTTATCTCGATATATTACTAAATCATTAGAAACTATTTCGAATAGATTAACTAAAACTAGTTTGACTGAAAAAAATAAAAAAATAGAACTGGTTAGCAACAGTTATGAAATAGATAAATTGGTTAGATCATATAATAACATGATCGATGAATTAGAAGAAAGCGCTAACAAACTAGCACAAAGTGAGCGTGAAGGAGCTTGGCGCGAAATGGCAAAACAAGTAGCACACGAAATTAAGAATCCACTAACTCCTATGCGACTAACGGTGCAGAGTTATCAACGGAAATTTGATCCCGCTGATCCAAATGTTAATCAAAAACTAAATGATTATTCGAAAACATTAATTCAGCAAATAGATACAATGAGTGCCGTTGCTTCGGCCTTTTCTAATTTTGCATCTATGCCTGCACAACAAAATGAAACCATAAATGTGGTCGATGTAGTCAAATTATCATTAGATATTTTTAATGAAGATTTTATCGAATTTTACTCTAATTTAGAAGAAATCATTACTAAAATCGACAGGACACAACTTATTAGAATTATTACCAACTTAGTTAAAAATGCTCTGCAAGCCATTCCAGAAGAACAAGAAATTAAGAAAATTTCGGTTTCGGTAAATAAAGAAGCTAACAACGCTATAATTACTGTAAAAGACAACGGAAAAGGAATCGCAATAGCCGATTTTGATCGAATTTTTGAACCAAAATTTACCACAAAATCTAGTGGAATGGGATTAGGCTTAGGAATTATAAAAAACATTATAGAAAATTATAACGGAACCATTACTTTTACTTCTAAAATAAATAAAGGAACAACATTTACCGTTTCATTACCCATAACAAACCAATAAATCATGGCATTAGAAAACATTATTATCGAACATGAAAAGGGAATCGCAACCATTTTTATAAACCGTCCAGAGAAATTAAATGCTTTAAATAAAGCTACTATTCAAGAACTGCATGAAACATTACAATTAGCAGATAAAAACCCAGAAATTAAAGTACTAATCATTACAGGAAGTGGTGAAAAAGCATTTGTGGCAGGAGCCGATATTTCAGAATTTGCTCATTTCTCAGATAAAGAAGGTGCAATGTTGGCTGCCAAAGGGCAAGAAATATTATTCGATTTTATCGAAAACATGGAAACACCAGTTATTGCAGCGATTAATGGTTTTGCATTAGGTGGCGGATTAGAATTGGCGATGGCTTGTCATTTTCGTATAGCTTCGGACAATGCAAAAATGGGATTACCAGAAACTTCGTTAGGCGTAATTCCTGGTTACGGAGGAACGCAACGTTTGCCACAATTGGTTGGTAAAGGTCGTGCTATGGAAATGATTATGACCGCAGGAATGATTGATGCTCCAACTGCAAAAGCATACGGATTAGTAAATCACGTTGTTCCACAAGCGAATTTGATGTCAACATATATGACAATTGCCGATAAAATTATGAGAAACTCTCCAGCAGCTATTTCTAAAGCAATTGAAGCTATAAATGCCAATTATAAAGACGGAACCAATGGTTTTGATGTAGAAATTAAAGCTTTCGGAGAATGTTTTGCTACCGATGATTTTAAAGAAGGAACTACTGCATTTTTAGAAAAAAGAAGAGCGGTATTTACAGGAAAATAAGTTAAAACTTATCGTTTTCCATTCCATTCCAAATGAAATTGCTCAAGAAAGGTTTCCATATAATGGTGGCGTTCTTGGGCAATTTTTTTACCAGTTTCGGTATTCATTTTGTCTTTCAATAAAAGTAATTTTTCGTAAAAATGATTCAATGTTGGCGATTCAGAATTTTTGTATTCTTCTTTACTCATTGCAAGATTTGGAAGAATTCCAGGATTATATAACTGACGATTTTTGAAACCACCATAATTGAAAGTTCTTGCAATTCCGATGGCTCCAATAGCATCTAATCTGTCGGCATCTTGTACAACTTCTAATTCTTTCGATGTAAATTTCTTATCGAAATTCCCGCCTTTGAAAGAAATATTTTCGATAATATGAATAACATAACTAATTATTTCTTCCGAAACATTTTGAGATTCTAAGAATTCCCTAGCCACTTTTGGACCAACAGTTTCGTCGCCATCATGAAATTTACTATCAGCAATATCGTGTAATAAAGCACCGAGTTTTACAACAATTTCATCACACTTTTCATCTTTAGCAATTAGAATTGCATTTTTATAAACACGCTCTATATGAAACCAATCGTGACCGCCTTCTGCATTTTCTAGTTTTTGTTTTACGAACTGAATCGTTTTATTTATTAAATCTTGATTGTTCATCTTACGTTTATTATTATAAAAAATGTTGAATTTTGAAATTGTAGCGCTTCAAAATTCAACATTCGTTAATCTGTATTCAACATTATTTTAAATTTGAAAAAGAATTTCTTAAATTTTAACTTGTGTTACCTAGGGTTGTTTATATTTCTTTCAAATTTAATTTTTCCACAAACCATTTTTCTGTTTTATAGATTGGTCTAATAAAACTAATGTAACACCATATTCCAGGAATAATACCTCCTAAAGAAAAAAGGAAACGTTCTAATAAATTAGGGTTTTTTAAAACGCCATTAATTTCTATTTCATTCAAGAAAATTGAACCTGAGATAAATACTATTACAAAAATACCAAAGAAAATAATATTAAAATAGTTAGGTTTAATCTCGACTTCTAATTTAGTTGGATTTTCATTCAAAATCCTTGAAGTTATTAATGGATAATTTTCTAAAAAAGCATCTACTCCAAAAGATTCTCTATAAATTTTGAATTCATTATTTTTGAATTCACTATAAAATTTATCAACTCGAAGTCCATATAATAATTTTTCATTTCCCTGTGAATTTATTATATCATATATATCATCTTTTGTTTTAAGAGTTTTATATTTTTTAATAATTGTAAAAGGGAATTTCATTTTTATTGTTATTTCGTTTACAATGACGGCTATCTAGCTGGCTCTACCCATTTAAAAACTTGAGATTCAGCTGGAATAACTAATCTTTCAGAAATTTTCGCCATTCTTGCAGGCAATTTCATCAAATAATCACGTGCTTTTTCGGCTTCATCTGTAAGTCCTGAAAGTTTTTCGATTTCCCATTTTTCGATGAGCTTTTGCATAATATCTACATAGTCCGAAGCGGTGTAAACGCCAATTCGTTGCGCAGAATCAGAGAAATTCAAGAATGCTGAACTTATTTTTTCTCCAGATTCACGAAGAAATTGAGCCGGCATTACAATTTTTTGTTTCATCATATAATTGAAAGCCAAAAGCATTTCGCTTGGATCAACTTTAAAAATCTGAGTTACAAATTCTGAATATGCATGATGATGGCGCATTTCGTCTCCAGCAATCATTTTGCATATTTTAGCTAATTTATTGTCGCCATATTGTTTGGCAATTTGCGAAACTCTATTGTGAGAAATATAGGTTGCTAATTCCTGAAAACTAGTATAAACAAAGTTTTTGTAAGGATCACGACCTGTCCCAATATCGAAACCATCGGCAATAAGGTGTTGCGTAGTCATTTCTATCTCACGCATGTTTACACGACCAGATAAATACAAGTATTTGTTTAGTAAATCTCCATGACGGTTTTCTTCACCAGTCCAATGGCGAACCCATTTAGACCAACCATTTTGTTCTACTTGCCCAACACCATCAACGTCCATAAGCCATGATTCGTAAGTTGGTAAAGCTTCTTCGGTAATAGTATCACCTACAAGAGTTACCCAAAAATCATAAGGCAAGTCTTTTGCGATTTCGCGTAATTCTTTTACTTCTTCAAAGAAAGTTTCGCTTTCAGAATTGGGTAAAAAGTCGGTTGGTTGCCATATTTTTTCCACTGGAATTAAATATTGGTCAACAAATCCGTCAATTTTATTTTCTAAAAATTGCATAACTTCTAGACGTATGTTTTTTGTAGACATTATAATTTTAGATTTTAGATTTTAGATTTCTCCTAAATCTAGTTATACTTTTATTGATTGAATTACTGCGCTCTCTGTCATAGTCATTATTTCTTCAAAAGAAAAATATTTTACAGCGATTGGTTTGTGAATAATAAATTCTAAACTACTTCCTAAACCCATGGGGAAAGCTCCAAATTTAACCATTTTCCATGAATTATTAATACTAATTGGCACAACATATGCAGATGGTGCGTATTTGCACAACATTTTGAGTCCACTTTCGGAAAATTTCTTAGGTTTTCCTGTTTTGCTTCTGGTTCCTTCTGGGAAAATTACTGCCGAACGTTTGTTTGCTTCGATATATTTTGATAGTTGACCAATGGCTGAAATGGCTTGTTTTGGATCTTTTCTATCTATAAGAACTGAGCCACCATGACTTAAATTATAGGAAACACTCGGAATGCCTTTACCTAACTCTTTTTTGCTTACAAATTTTGTATGAAAACGACGCAGATACCAAATTATAGCAATGATATCATACATGCTCTGGTGATTGGCAACAAAAATAATAGGAACGTCTTTAGGAATTGAATCTTTGTTTTCGAAAGTATACGTAGTTCCTAAAAGATTGGTGCATTTTAGCAAACAAAAGTTCAAATAATCGACACTTTTTTTATGTGCTTGATAGCCAAAAACGTTGAGACAAATCCATTGAATAGGATGAAAAATAAGCAAACAACTTATAAAAAAAAGATAGTATATAACGGATATTGGATAAGATATAAATTTTTCCATCTTATTAGAAATTTTTGACAAAGATACTTTTTTAAATAAAAAAACCACGCCGAAACGTGGTTAGATTTATTCCTTATTTAATTAACAAAACTCTGCGTAAGCATCTTTTAAGTTTTCTGAAATTAGTTCTGCTGGACGACCTTCAATATGATGACGCTCTAACATGTGAACCAACTCTCCGTCTTTAAACAAAGCCATGCAAGGTGATGATGGAGGGAAAGGGAACATGTGTTTGCGAGCTGCGTCTACCGCATCTTTATCGACACCTGCAAAAACAGTAATTAACTGACTAGGTTTTTTTGCTCCGTCTAAACTCATTTTTGCTCCTGGACGTGCATTTCTTGCTGCACAACCACAAACTGAATTTACAACTACAAGCGTAGTTCCTTCTTTTGCTAAAGCAGTTTCTACCGCTTCGGCACTATATAAATCTTGAAAACCAGCCTCTGATAATTCAGCACGCATTGGTTTTACCATTTCTTCTGGATACATAATTTTTGTATTAAAAAAGTTATTGATTTGCAAAGTTACAAAGTTTGCAAGGAAGTAATAGAGAAGTTAATAGTTTTTTAACTATCAACTAAGAATTTTAAGCATTCATGAGTTCTTGAAACAAATTTACAAATTGTCCAACATGATAACCATCCATTAATCCGTGGTGAACATGAACCGACATTGATATGGTTTTCTTGTTGTTTTCTTCCATCATTTTCCCAAATGAAATTTTTGGACAACTGTCAGGAAAAGTAAAACTTCGTGCGTGAGAAAACGAAGTGAAATTTAGCCACGGCAATGCCGAAAAGTGAATTAAATTATCTTGAAAATCTCGAGTAAAAAGTCCTGTTGTAGTTTGTATTCTGGCAATTTCTTTTTTTGTGATTTCGGCAAAATCGTTTATATTATTCGAGTACTCAATTAAGGAAAAACCAAAAGTTTTGTCTTCACGCATGATGGTTGCCGAAGCATCGATGGTATCGAAAATGTAAATTTCATCTTCCATTATTCGATAACGAAAATTCTCGATAGCGTTTGCGGCGACTAATGTTTTGTGTAAATAATAGGTGAAAAATGAAATATTTAACTCTTTTACTTTTTTGTAAGCATTCGTGCAATCGATAGTGGTTGTGATACCAAAAAAAGGTTCTTCCATTTGTTTGAAAAACAAGAAATGTTCCTTTCGGTTCCAAGAATCTAGGTTTAGTTTTTGTTTCATTTTTTGAAATTACTTCAATAAAATTGGCAAAACATCCGTAATTTTCTCTAATGTTCTAAAGTTTGGATGCTCTACTTTATGACTGATTTTTTCGTGTTCCCAAGTGGTATGAAAAGGAATGTGAACCGCATAACCGCCAATTTCCAAAACAGGCAAAACGTCACTTTTCAATGAATTACCAATCATAAAAAATTCATCAGCATTTATTTCTAAACGCGTTAATAATTTCTGATAATTAATTTCTTGTTTGTCTGCCATGACTTCAATATGATGAAAATAATGTCCCAAACCCGAACGATGCAATTTGCTTTGTTGGTCTTTTAAATCTCCTTTTGTAGCTACGATAAGTTTGTATTTCCCACTTAAAGCTTCTAAAGTTTCTTCAACTCCGTCTAACAATTCGATTGGTTTTTGCAGTAATTCTTTACCAAGGTTTATTATTTTTTCGATGATTTCTATCGAAATAGTATTGTTAGAAATTTTCATCGCCGCTTCAATCATCGACAGAATATAACCTTTTATTCCGTAACCGTATAAATCTAAATTCTCTATTTCTACTTTAAACAATTCTTGCGATAATCCTTGATGTGACAAATAATCTTCCATCAGGGCACAGAATTTATATTCCGTTTCCTGAAAATACGGTTCGTTGACGAATAATGTGTCGTCGGCATCGAAAGCGATTACTTTTAGGTTCATAAAATTAGAATTTAAATCTTAAAATTTATACAAATTATAGGTCTTGGTTTTTTTATCATAACCTGTATAAATAAGGCTTTTATTTAGCTCGAAAATAGTTTGATAACTATTTATCTTATCACTTTCTATAAATGCTCTTAATTTATCGAAATTAGAATCTCCTGTTTTTTCATTCACATGGTTAAAGTTTTCATCTAAAACACATTTTAAATAAACAATTTTTTTATTAGCATAAGAATTTATTCCTTGTGAATAATTCTTATACGAAACTAAAGCGCCAATTAATGCTCCTGTGAAACCACCCAACATTCCTCCAATCATCATAGCATTATTTTGTTCAGGATACGAAACGCCACCAAGAGAGATTATATACTTATTGTTTTCGTAAACACCTGTAATTGAAGGGTTTAATTCATGTACTTTTCTCGTAAATTGATTCGGTTTTTCGAGAACTCGTTTTTTATTTATACTACCGTGCTCTTGAACAACATCCGAGTTAATAAAGTCACTTGTCTTATTTGAAGAATATATTATTTTTTTTAAATCGTTATTATCTAGATCTTTAATAGTTAGAAAAACTTGTTCGTCACTTGTTTTCACTAAAAAAACCTTGTTATTTAAAATAAAAGAATTAGAATCTGTATGGCTAAACTCATCTTTTAAAATCACATTTTCATGTTGCAAAACTTTTTGTGTAACAGTATAATCTTTTAGATTAATTATAAGATTTTGATTGAAAGTATAATTATTATCAAAAGAAAGAATTATGGAATGACCATCTATGTATGATTTTTTCTTTTGAGTACTTAGGACCAAAGAATTATTGGTTTTATTGGTTATATTTCTAAATCCATCATTATAAATAGTCCCGTTATTTTCAGAATATAATTTCCAAAAATTTATAGATTTATTTTCAGAATTAACAAACTTTAAATTTGAATTATCTATCGATTTTTTATTCATTTGCCCATCTTTGAATGTGTAGATGTTTAAAATATCTGTATTCTTTATAATAGATAAAACATAAAATATATTATTTATTGTAGCTGAATTAAATATTATCTCTTTTTCTAATACAAAAGGAATTTTTGAAGTAGTTGTTGTGTTTTTATCTAAATTTACTTCTTTAACTTCTATGTTTTCTTCTTTAGAATCTCTCCAATAAGTGTAATATATTTGATTGTTTTTGCTGTAACCTAAATAGTCGTTTTTTCCTTTCGACTCATCAATCATACTTATTTTTCCTGTTTGTTGAAAAGTTTCATCTAATGAAATAAAATCGAGTTTAGTTTTATCATTAAAAATTAACATTATTTTTTTATCTTGCTCATCAACAATAGAATAAATTCCTTTAGAATTTTCTATTTCATAATTTACAGATCCAACTTTTTCTTGTGAATAATTTATTTGTGAAATAAAGAACAAACAAGCTATTAAATATTTTTTCATCTTTTTATATTAATTAATTCCCTCTCCATTCCCAACTCCAGCAACATCAGGATTTACAAAAGCTAATTTTCCGTCAGGCAAATTGGTCATCAAAATCATACCTTGACTTTCTACACCACGCAAAGCTCTTGGTGCTAGATTTACTAAAACAGTGACTTGTTTTCCTATAATTTCTTCTGGCGAAAAACTTTCGGCAATTCCAGAAACAATCGTACGAACATCGATTCCTGTGTCTATTTTTAAAACTAACAATTTGTTGGCTTTTGGCATTTTTTCGGCTTCGATAATGGTTCCTACACGCAAATCCATTTTGGCAAAATCATCGTATTGGATTAGTTCTTTTTGCGGTTCAGCTTTTTTATTTTCGGCAATATTAGCAGTTTTTGTAGCTTCCAATTTGTCTATTTGTTTTTGTATTTGTTCGTCTTCTATTTGTGCAAATAATATTTCTCCTTCGCCAATTTTGTGTCCAGCAAGAATCAAATCAGAATTTGTTGCGATATCATTCCAAGTTAATTGAGATTCCTCCTTCGTCGGAATGACAAGAATGCGTGATAATTTCTCAGCAGTAAACGGCAAGAAAGGTTCGCATAAAACACGCAGCGCCGTCGCAATTTGTAATGCCACATACATTTGCGTTTTTACACGTTCTGGATCGGTTTTTACCATTTTCCAAGGTTCTTCGTCAGCAAGATATTTATTTCCTAAACGAGCCACATTCATTAGTTCACCCAAAGCTTCACGGAAACGGTATCTTTCTATCGAACTAGAAATCACCGCTGGATAGGCTTTCAATTCTGTTAAAGTCGCTTCATCTACTACCGAAAATTCGTTAGGGTTTGGTACAACTCCTTCGTAATATTTATTAGTAAGAACCACCACACGATTGATGAAATTTCCAAAAATCGCAGCTAATTCATTATTATTTCTCGCTTGGAAATCCTTCCAAGTAAAATCATTGTCCTTACTTTCTGGAGCATTTGCTGTAAGCGCATAACGCAAAACATCTTGCTGGTTAGGAAAATCTTCTAAATATTCGTGCAACCAAACTGCCCAGTTTTTTGAAGTCGATAATTTATTTCCTTCTAAATTCAAAAATTCATTGGCAGGAACATTATCTGGTAAGATAAAACTTCCTTCCGCTTTTAGCATCGCTGGGAAAATAATACAGTGAAAAACAATATTGTCTTTTCCTATAAAATGTACCAACTTCGTATCATCATTTTTCCAATACGGTTCCCAATCTTTTCCTTCACGAGCTGCCCATTCTTTGGTCGCAGAAATGTATCCAATAGGTGCATCGAACCAAACATATAGTTTTTTTCCTTCGGCACCAGCCACAGGAACGTCAATTCCCCAATCTAAATCACGAGTAACCGCACGAGGTTCTAGTCCGCCGTCAATCCATGATTTTACTTGACCGTAAACATTCGGTTTCCAGTCATTTTTGTGTCCAACAAGAATCCATTCCGTTAAGAAATCCGAATAACGATCTAGTGGTAAAAACCAGTGTTTTGTCGATTTCATAATCGGTGTTTCACCTGTAATGGTCGATTTTGGATTAATTAAATCCGTAGCATTTAAGGTCGACCCGCATTTTTCGCATTGGTCACCATAAGCTTCTTCGTTGCCACATTTTGGACAAGTTCCAACCACAAATCTGTCCGCCAAAAACTGATCCGCTTTGGCATCGTACAATTGCTCGGTTACTTCCTCGATAAAATCACCTTTGTCATACAATTTCTTGAAAAATTCCGAAGCTGTATCATGATGAATTTTTGCCGAAGTTCTCGAATAATTATCGAACGAAATTCCGAAATCGATAAACGATTTACGAATAATTCCATCGTATTTATCAATCACTTCCTGTGGCGTGATGCCTTCTTTTTTCGCTTTCATCGAAATGGCAACACCATGTTCGTCGCTTCCGCACATGAACGCTACATCTTTTCCTTGCAAACGTAAGTAACGTGAATATATATCGGAAGGAACGTAAACTCCTGCTAAATGTCCAATGTGAATAGGTCCGTTGGTATAAGGCAAAGCTGCCGTAATCGTATATCTTTTAGGATTCTGAATCATAGTTATTGTAATATAAGGTGCAAAAATAAGCAATAGAATTTTTATTTGAAGCTATTCCCGCTATCCGTTTCAATCTTTTTTCTCTCGTTTAAAAAAAAACGAGATCAAAAAAGGATTTCCACTGCTATCGGGGCTAAAAAATCGATTTAAATTCATGTTATATCAATAGAAATAAATCATATCACAAAGCTCACAAAGACGCACCAAGAAAATTAAAAAAACTTTGTGTTTTTCTTTGTGAATCTTTGTGTGATTTTTTTAAAATCACTGTCATCTGTGTGCCAATAAAAAATAACTTTTTATATTTGTAACAATCAGATATAAAATGAAAAAAACATTCATACTAGTATTACTTTTTACCCTTTCAAATATTCATTCTCAAACAAAAATGATCACACCACCGTATTTAAAAAAAGGCGACACCATTGCCATAGTTGCCACCGCTCGTAAAAACATCGACGACAATTTGAAATTTGCCAAAGATTTACTCACCAGTTGGGGATTAAATGTAAAAGTAGGAAGTACAATTGGACTCGATTTAGACCAACTCGCAGGAACCGATGAGCAACGAGCTGCCGATTTTCAAAATCAAATGGATAATGAAAACATCAAAGCCGTTTGGTGTGTTCGTGGTGGTTACGGAACGGTAAGAATGATTGATTTGTTAGATTTTACAAAATTCAAACAAAACCCAAAATGGATTATTGGTTTTAGCGATGTGACTGTTTTACACAACCATTTGAATACGATGGGTTATAAATCTATTCACGGGATTATGCCTGTAAGTTCAAAGGCAACTGATGAAGCAAAAGAATCCCTAAGAAAAGCTTTGTTTGGGGAAAAACTAGGGTACGAAATAGAACACCATTACATGAATAAACTAGGTAATGCTTCAGGCGAATTAGTAGGAGGGAATTTGTCTATTTTATATAGTTTATTGGGCTCTAAATCGGCAATAAATTGTGATGATAAAATCCTTTTTATGGAAGATCTTGACGAATATTTGTACCATATAGACCGCATGATGATGAATTTACAACGTAATGGTTGTCTAGAAAGCATCAGGGGAATTATTGTGGGATCTATGACAAAAATGAAAGACAATGATATTCCTTGGGGGAAAAATGCTTTGCAAATTATTGAAGATGTGACTAAAAAGTATAATGTTCCTATTATTTATGATTTCCCAGCAGGACATATTCAAGATAATCGTGCATTGATTATGGGAAATAAAGTTTTTATAAATGTAAATGGTGAATGTAGCACAGTGATTTTTGAATAGACTACTTAGATTATTAGACTTGCTTAGACTTCTTAGAAAGTTAGATTTGAGTCTGAGTAGTCTAAGCAATCTAATAATCTAAGTAGTCTAAAAAATGGCAGAACACAACGATCTCGGAAAACTCGGTGAAGACCTTTCGGTTGAATTTCTTCAAAAGAATGGATATACTATTTTGGAAACCAATTGGACTTTCCAGAAAGCCGAAATAGATATTATTGCTCAAAAAGAAAATGTGTTGGTAATTGTTGAAGTAAAAACACGTTCATCAATAGATTTTGGTTCGCCGCAAGATTTTGTGAAACCCGCAAAAATTCAGCTTTTAGTAAAAGCAGTTAATGAATATGTGATTTCGAACGATTTAGATTTAGAAATTCGTTTCGATATTATTGCGGTTTACAAAGAAGGAAAAGAATTTAAAATCGAACATTTAGAAGATGCTTTTTATCATTTTTAATTACGGTGCTGGATTTGGAACTAATTCCTGAATTTTATTTATTTCCTCTAAAACAGCATCGGTTAACATCACATCGAAAGCATTAATATTTTCTTCTAATTGGTCTATACTTGTTGCGCCAATAATCGTTGAAGTTACAAATTGTTGGTGGTTTACAAACGCAAGTGCTAATTCAGTTATAGTTAATCCGCAATCATGCGCTAAATCTTGATACATTTTTGTTGCTTTATAACAATTTTCGTTTGTATAACGTGTAAATTGTGGAAACAAATCTAATCTTGAATTGGCTTGAATTCCGTTTAAATGTTTTCCTGATAAAAACCCGAAACCTAAAGGAGAATAAGCTAATAATCCCACATTTTCACGAATGCAAATCTCAGACAAACCTACTTCGAATAAACGATTTAATAAAGAATATGGGTTTTGAATCGTAGCAATTTTTGGTAAATTATGTTTCTCGCTTTCCATCAAAAAACGCATAACTCCCCAAGGATTTTCGTTAGAAACACCAATGTGTTTTATTTTACCTTCTTTTATTAATCCATCAAAAACGGTTAAAATTTCAAAAATGGAATCTTTCCATTGTTCATCTATTTTAGACAGGCCACGTTGTCCGAACATATTCATGATGCGTTCCGGCCAATGCATTTGGTACAAATCAATATAATCTGTTTGAAGATTTTTTAAACTTAAATTGACAGCGTCATGTATGTTTTTTTTAGAAAAATCTAACGGTTCACGTATGTAACCCATACCGCGATTTGGGCCAGCAATTTTTGTAGCTAAAACTATGTTCTCTCTTTTGCTTTGACCAATTTTTTGAATCCAAGAACCCATATATCTTTCGGTACTTCCAAAAATATGTTCGTTTCCTCCTATAGGATACATTTCGGCAGTATCTAGAAAATTGATTCCTTTTTCTGTAGCGAAATCTAACTGCGAATGGGCTTCATTTTCGGTATTTTGATTACCAAAAGTCATGGTGCCAAGACAAATATTGCTAACTTTTAGATTTGTGTTGGGGAGTGTGGTATATTTCATTTTTTTGTGGCACTGAGTTTCTGAAGTTCAAAGGTACAAAGGTTTTTAAAACTAAAAAAGGTCGAACATTGAATAAAGAACAATGAATTTTGAAAAAAGAAAAGGCTCTAAGAAAATCTTAGAACCTTTCTGTCTCAGAGCCTTTGCGCCTCTATATGTCATTTAACATTTTAGAAATTTCGTCTAATTTTGGAGTCAAAACAATTTCGATTCTTCTGTTTTTTGCTTTACCTTCAGGTGTATCATTACTCATTAATGGAGAAAATTCTCCACGACCAGCAGCAGTAAGATTTTGTTTGTTTATTTTTGCGTTTTCACCTAAAATATTCACAATAGAAGTAGCTCTTTTTGTAGATAAATCCCAGTTATTTTCTATTTGACCAACTGCTCCACCAAACTTATCATTATCCGTGTGACCTTCTATTAATACTGAAATATCTGGATTGTCGCCCAACACTTTTCCTACTGCTACAACCGCTTTTTTACCTTCGGCGCCCACAGCCCAGCTTCCAGATTCGAAAAGCAATTTGTTTTCCATAGAAACATATACTTTCCCGTCTTTTTGTTGCACAGTAAGCCCTTTTCCTTCAAATGCTTTTAGCGATTTAGATAAGGTTTCTTTTAGTTTTTTCATCGAAGCTTCTTTGGCAGCGATTAATCCCTCTAATTCGTTTACTCTATCAGAACGGTCTTTCAAATCGGTACTTAATTTTCCTAAACGTGATTTTTCGGCAGCTAGTGCTTTTTCTTTGGCTTCTAGTTGTGCTAGTAAATCACGATTTTTGTCCATGTTTGCTTTTAGAGATTCGTCGCTGTTTTTCTCTAAGGCATTGTAGGAACTTTGTAATGTTTTTAAGTTATTACTTGATGCAGCATAATCGGCAGCGAGTTTGTCTCTTTCTGCTTTTAGTTTGTCAAGTTCTGTTTTTAGTGTTCCGTTGTCTAATTCAAATTGGTTTTTTGCGGTTTTTAAACTTTCGTTTTCGTCGGAAAGTGCGTTGCGTTCTTTTTTTAGTTCGGCAAATTTTGTTTCTAAATCGGCAAATATTTTTTTAGAAACACATGAAGTTGTTATGGCTAATAC
Organism: Flavobacterium sp.; assembly: GCF_043756175.1. Taxonomy (GTDB): domain Bacteria; phylum Bacteroidota; class Bacteroidia; order Flavobacteriales; family Flavobacteriaceae; genus Flavobacterium. The sequence continues at coordinate 4,024 of NZ_JAYURN010000007.1, read as the reverse complement.
CAATAACCCTAAGGAGATTTTCTTTATCATTGTTGTTTGGTTTTATTTGTTTTTGGAATTAAAAATTGTGTATCCTAATCTTAAAGAAACTGTACTTAAAGGAACTTTATAATAATAATAATCTTTTGCAACATTATATGCCCCAGCCTTCATTTCTATGGCAAGTCTGTCTTTGTAGGTATAACCTAGTCCGTACGAAAACATATATCTTAAATCTGTTTCTAAATTAAAATAGTTATTTTTATTAATTTCTGAATCTAAAACAGTAATAGTATTGAAAGCAACATTAAGAAAAAACTTAGAATTTTTATTCAAATACATGTAATATTTTGTACCCAAGGATAAAGCAATAGATTCATACTTTATCGTCCATGTATCCGGAGTTACAGAAACTCCATAATAAGGAGGATAATATTGCACTCCTTCCGATTCGTATTTTTGATAACTTGATTCAAAGAAAACACCCCATTTGTTTTTGTTGATTGGTAGAACATATTCGAACTCTAGGCCGTAGACAGGGTTGTTTTTATTTTTAAATGGAACCTTGTCGGGTGTAGAACTGTTCAAATAAGAATCGATACGACCAGAGGTGAAATTTACTCCTGCCTTTAATATGAATTTGTAATAACCTTTTGATAAATTTTTAGAATAATTTACTAATAGGGATTTGTGAAATTCATTGTACTTGATAAAATGTTTTGCTAAGTTTTTTTCATCAAAATCTAATTTCAATATTTCGTTTATTAATGTTGTTTCACATTTCACATTAGTTAAAATTTGATTTTGGAATGAATTATTTTCTCTTATGTTGTCCTCTGTAAGATATTTTTTATGCACTAATTCTTCAACAGGAATAGTATCCGTAGAGTAAAAATATTTATACTGATTATTAGAAATATGGCAATATAAGTTAGCTTTTCCTTCTATTAGAGCTTTCAAAAAAAATGTTTTTACCAGAAAAACAGGCTCGTATTTACTACTCAATCTATCTATTACGCTTTCGGAGATATCGTATTTCACAGTTTCTCTGATATATTTAAAATCACCTATTACTCCAAATTCTTTTACATTTTTAATATCTGCTGTTTGGGTTATATCGTTTTCTGATAATTTATAATTAAATTCGGTTGGACTATTATTCCAATCTTCATTTTTAATTAGGCATTCTATTTTTATGTTACTATTATTAACATAATAACCCTTCTCAAAATTAATTTGAGAATAAAAGTTTAAATTGAATAACAATAGTAGTGTAACGATTATTTTTTTTGACATTTATTAGGTTTATTTTATTTTTGCTATTGAAAACTATTCTATTTCTAATAAAACGGGGCAATGATCAGAATGTTTTGCGTCGGGCAAAATAATTGCTCGTTTCATTCTTCCTTTGAGTGGTTCGCTAACCAAATTGTAATCGATACGCCAACCTTTGTTGTTTCCTCTGGCTCCAGCTCTGTAACTCCACCAAGAATAATGGTGTGGTTCTTTGTTAAAATGACGGAAGCTGTCTATAAAACCAGACTTCATAAATCCGTCTAACCAAGCGCGTTCTTCTGGCAAAAAGCCTGAAGTTTTTGCGTTTTGAGCTGGATTGTGAATATCGATAGCTTGGTGACAAATATTATAATCTCCACAAATAACTAGATTTGGAATTTCGATTTTTAGGTTGTTAATGTAGTTGTGAAAATCATCCATAAACATGAATTTATGGTCTAATCTTTCGATATTTGTTCCAGATGGTAAATACAAACTCATGATGGAAACGTCATCAAAATCGACACGAAGAGTCCTTCCCTCAAAATCCATGTGATCGATTCCTGTGCCAAAAACAATGTTTTTAGGTTCGGTTTTAGATAAAATTGCTACACCACTATACCCTTTTTTTTGTGCCGAAAAATAGTATTGGTACGGATAACCCGCTGCGGTAATTTGATCGGTAGGAATTTGATCTTTGTTTGCTTTTATCTCCTGAAGACAAATAACATCAGGGTTTGCGGCTTGCAACCAATCGATAAAACCTTTCGTAATAGCTGCTCGAATTCCGTTTACGTTGTAGGAAATTATTTTCATTGAAATGTGAATCTTTTTTATCAAAAGTATAGAAAAAATAGTCAATTTAGAAAAGAAATTTAATTTAGTTTTAAAGCCTTTATAATCAATGTTTTTCAAATAATAGTTTAACAAACGTTGAGGATTTAGACGAAGTTTTTCTGAAAATTCAACAACTTTTGCTATCTTTGTTTTTCGCCAAAAATTCAAAACTAAATGGGTTTAGTTACCGCTAAAGAAGTTGCAAAAGCAATAAATACCGACAAATATGGAGTTTTGGGAACTTTCTCAGGATGGTTGCTCATGAAAGCGCTCCGAATATCAAAACTTAATAAAATTTATGACAAAAATAAACATTTGTCTGAATTAGAGTTTTTGAATGCCATATTAGATGAGTTTCAAATTAAGTTTGAAATTCCAGAAGAAGATTTAAAACGTTTGCCTAAAGATGGCGCCTATATTACAGTTTCTAATCATCCGCTTGGAGGAATTGATGGTATTTTATTGTTGAAATTAATGCTTGAAAGAGAACCTAATTTTAGGATTATTGCAAATTTTTTACTTCACAGAATAGAACCTATGAAGCCTTATATCATGCCTGTAAATCCTTTTGAGGATCACAAAGATGCGAAATCGAGTGTGATAGGAATTAAGGAAACACTTCGTCATTTGAGAGACGGAAAACCTTTGGGAATGTTTCCTGCAGGAGAAGTTTCTACTTATAAAGACGGCAAAATAATGGTTGATAAACCATGGGAAGAAGGCGCTATAAAGGTAATTAGAAAAGCACAAGTTCCTGTAGTTCCTATTTATTTTCATGCAAAAAACAGTCGATTCTTTTACTTTTTATCTAAAATAAGTGACACGCTTCGCACGGCAAAATTGCCTTCGGAATTACTAACACAAAAAGATAGAGTGATTAAAGTTCGTATAGGAAAACCAATTTCTGTAGCCGAACAAAACGAACACGAAACTATTGAAGCTTACTCGGAATTTTTGCGTAAAAAAACCTATATGTTGGCTAATGCTTTCGAAAAGGAAACAAAATTAATTACTGTACCAAGTTTAAAATTACCAAAAAATCCAAAAGAAATTGTTACTGGTGCCAATCGTGAAAAAATGATTGTCGAGATTGATACTCTTCGTGAAAAAGGCGACAGATTATTAGAAAGTAAAAATTATGAGGTATTTTTTGCCGAAGCCAACGATATTCCTAATATTTTACACGAAATAGGTCGTTTGCGTGAGATTACTTTTAGAGAAGTGGGCGAAGGCACAAACGAATCGATAGATATAGATAAATTTGACAAACATTATCACCACTTATTCTTGTGGGATTCTGAAGCAAAAGTAATTGCGGGTGCTTATAGAATGGGATTGGGATCTGAAATTTTTGCAAAATATGGAATTAACGGATTTTATCTCCAAGATTTATTCCGTTTTGAACCTGAATTGTATGATATGATGAGCAAATCTATCGAAATGGGTCGCGCATTTATTATTAAAGATTACCAGCAAAAACCAATGCCTTTGTTCCTGCTTTGGAAAGGAATTGTACATACCACCTTGCGTCATCCTGAACACACTTTCTTGATTGGTGGTGTCAGTATTAGCAATCAGTTTTCGGATTTTTCGAAATCGCTTATGATTGAGTTTATGAAATCTAATTATTACGATCCTTATGTTGCACAATATATTCATCCTAAAAAAGAGTATAAAGTAAAACTAAAAGATGCCGATAAAGATTTTATTTTTAATGAAGCCGAAGCCGATTTGGTTAAATTTGATAAAATTATCGAAGAGTTAGAGCCAGGAAGTTTGCGTTTGCCAGTTTTAATTAAAAAATACATCAAACAAAATGCGAGAGTGGTTGCCTTTAACGTGGATCCATTGTTCAATAATGCGGTTGATGGCCTGATGTACATTCGGATTGCCGATATTCCGGAAAGCACCATGAAACCCGTAATGGAAGAAT
>NZ_JAYURN010000006.1:0-6804 GCF_043756175.1 Flavobacterium sp. | reverse complement strand
TATATTTGCATCAAGGATTATCATTATTTTAAAGCTCAATTTTTTTGAGATTTTTAATTTTTAATTCGTAATTTTTAATCGAACAATATGATAGTTTGGATTTTATTTTTCGCAATGGTTTTGGTGATTTTAGCACTTGATTTAGGAGTTTTTAACAAAACGCCTCATATTATAAGTACTAAAGAAGCCAGCAAATGGACTGCAATTTGGGTTTCGTTGTCTTTTGCATTTTCGGGTATTATTTATTGGTTATACGGAACTGATTATATTGCAAATCCGAATAATCTAACCCAAACTGGCGCTGCTTTAAAATTTATAACAGGATATTTAATCGAATTGTCATTAAGCGTAGATAATATTTTTGTAATCGCAATTATTTTTACTTCATTCAAAATACCACAAAAATACCAACACAGGGTTTTATTTTGGGGAATTCTTGGCGCTATCTTTTTCAGAGGTTTAATGATTTCTTTTGGAGTTATTTTGATTAATAAATTTAGCTGGACAACCTATCTTTTTGGAGCGTTTTTATTATTTACAGCTCTAAAAATGTTATTCTCTAAGGACGAGGAAGATTTTGATCCTAAGCACTCATTCGTTTATAAAACAATTGGAAAATTAATTCCTATTACTCATGAAAGTCATAAAGAACATTTTTTTATTAAAATTAATAATAAAAATTTTGCCACGCCTCTTTTTGTAGCTTTAATAGTAATTGAAGTGATGGATGTTTTGTTTGCTGTAGATAGTGTTCCTGCGATTTTAGCGATTACTTCCGATCCTTTTCTTGTATTTAGTTCTAATATTTTTGCTATCCTAGGTTTGCGTTCTATGTATTTCTTCTTGGCTAATATGCTAGAAAAATTTAGTTATTTAGAGTATAGTTTGATTGCTATTTTGAGTTTTGTAGGTCTAAAAATGCTATTGCATGATTATATTGAAATTCCCGAATGGGCATCCTTAGGATTTATAGCTGTTTCGTTATTGGTTGGGATTTTAGTCTCGTTAAAAATGGGAGGCGAAACCGAACTAAATGATTAATTTTTTTGATTATTTGAATCAATAAACGTTTTCAAATATTTACTAAAATCTAAAACATGCATTTCTTGCGGGTTATTAGCCAATACAAACTTCAGATGTTCGTTTGTTATATAATAATGCAATCCATCATTCGTAGAGATTCCTTCTATTTGTAAAAAGCGAGTTTTTAGTTTTATTTTTCTTTTATTGCCTTCAAAAAAATTATTTTCTTTAAAATCATAAAACAAATTGACAAATGGTTTTCCATTTCTAGTATATCCGCAAAACGCTAAAATATTTTTTGAATTTAAATAAGTTGCTCCAGTCACTAAACCTTTAATATTATAAACTTCTTTTTGTTGTGCAACATACTTTCCTGGTGTTTTTGGTAATGAATAAATTGTGGTTTGCTTACTTTTCCATTCTTTAGTAAAAAGATAAATACTATCCTGGGTGACTACAAAAGCTTCACAGTCAAAATTAGTTTTGTTGGCAAACTGTCTGGTAAAATTAGTTTGATTTGAATACCGAAATTCAATTTTATCTATTGCTGGATTTTTCGCTAATAATGAGTTTTTTTCTATTCGTAAAATATGTAAATCTCTTCGATTTCCCGATGCATTATTACCGAAATCGCCTATGTATAAATAATTTTCATCATGTGATATTTCTTCCCAATCAGTATTCGTAATATTTGGCAAATTATAAGTTTCTAGAATCTCCCCATTTATAGTATCTAACGCGTACAAATTTGTATCTGTATCATCGTTGTGCGTCCAGAGTCTATTATTCCAATGTATGAGTCCCGAAGTTTCTTTTAATATTTCATTTAATGAAAAAGAAGAAGTAAGATTGATTGTTGCATTTTTGTAAACACAGCTTCCATCATTAATTGTAGCTTTAGAATTATAATTCTTCGCCAAAACATCTGTACAACCTAAAGTTTGCGATATTCCTTCTACAGAAATTAAAAGACAAAATAATATCAGTCGAAAATTCATAAATCCATTTTTACAAATGTACTATTTCAGTAAATAAATCTCATAAAAAAAGAGATTGCATTACACAATCTCTTTTTGACCAAACTTATAAACTAAACTAATTTCTATTTTTTATTATTTTCGAATCATCAAGATTGTACGTTTTTACAACTGCACTATAATCCTTAAAATCTACACTATTTGATGTTTTATTACCAAAATATCCTGGTACAATTACGATTCTAAAAGTTTGATTTTGTGTCCAATCTGATGACAATGTATTCAAATCGAAATTGGCACCAAGAAAAATATTAACATCGTAATTTGTAAAGTCGAAGTTATAATCCAACTCACCACTTGCTCCTAAATAATAGGTTTGTGGCATTTGTCTCCAAACATCGGCACCATTCACAACATCATACAAGTGATATACCAAAACCATATCCGAAGTATAAATAGGTCGATTGAAAGTGATTAGCTTTTTATAATTATTTCCTGAATTGAAAGAAACTGTATATTCAAGAACTTCACTAATAGTATCGTTATCTACCGGCGTTTGAACTACTGGCGTTTCATTTACTGTACAACTTTGTAGCGCTATCATACTGATTAAAGCTAGCAATAAAATAATTTTATTTCTCATGATTTCTGGTTTAATGATTAATGTTATTTAATACTGTTCATTAACTGTGCCAAAGTTTGTTTTTTTGATAAAAAAAGAAAAACCTTTCATTTCTGAAAGGTTTTAAGATTGCTCATTATAGAAGTTTTTTTGTAAATTAAATAAGTGATTGAATGTATGCACTTTTCCATATACCTTTAGCTATTTTTGCTATTTTATCTTGTCTTAATGCTATTTCTTTTGGAGTAAACTTTTCATAGTTACAATATTCATTACTCAATTTATAACTTGAAGTTTTATACTTTTCTAACTTCTCAGAAAACAACAAATTATTACCTAACTTATTATTAATACTAGCTTCCAATAAACTATAATTTCCTAAACGATAAATATAATCATCTTGAATGTCTACAGGAAAAACTTCATCCCAATTACTTCCTGGGTTTTCAGGCAAAATATGTTCAATTGTTGAAACTGCGTCTTCAGGTTGATAATCTTTATTTGAAATTTGATTTTCTATTTTTACCAAAATATACTTTGCGAGCTCTTTCTTCCTTCTAGTGTTAATTACCACAGTTGAAAAAGCTTGTTCAAAATTATCATCGGAAACATATAAATTCTTCAATGAAATTATTGCATCTTTTGCATTAGTAACGTTTTTATTAGAAATATCATTCGCAACTTTACTAAAAACTCTTTCAGCTTCATTTGGATTTAAATCACTTAAATTATACCTAAAAGTAATATTAGCTAATTCACGTACTAAAACTTTAAACTCATTTCTTGGCAAATTATTTAAAGCAGAAATCATAAAAGAATAACAAGTGGTAACATTTAATAAATCTAATACTTTTAATGATTTTTTTTCTTCTATATCCCAAATTTCATCATTTGAATTATTAAAAGCTGTATAAAACTGACTACTATTTTCTAAATCATTTAAAAACTCAAAAGCTTTTTCTGGAGAGTTCACTTCTCTTTTTATTGCTTTAAACAATGTAGGTTGACGCTCTAGCTTATATTTGCTATTCCAATAATGTCTAATAAATGTTGTTAAATCGTTAGAACGAATTGTGTCGGTAATATGTTGCCATCTTCTTTCTGCTTCTTCTAAATCAATATTACTAAGTTGATGAGTTAACTTAAATAAATAATTTTTTAGCAAATCAGCTGTTGAAAGTTTTACTCCCCTAGCATTAAGAGTTTCAAAAACTTTAAATGCATCTAAATCATTCGTAACTACAATTTGAGTAAAGATTATACCGTTACCAATTATGTTTTCAAGAAATTCAGCTAAATCTGATCCTGATTTGTTCTCATTAAACTTTGTATTAAGTTCATTTAGAAAATAATTAAATGCTTTTTGCAACAATTTTTGAGAAGGCTTTAATTTAGCTAATGTTGTTGGTTGTCTTAATTTTAATAACCAACTTTTATAATAATCATCATTATTTCGATTTAATTTTAATTTTGGATCTAAATTTAATTTTGATAATGAATAATTTCCTAAATAACGTTCGGTTATCTTTTCTTTTCTTATTTTATTATTTTCATTATCAATATTTTCATCTGACCATTTATCTAAAAGTGCAGTAACAGCCAAAACTAATATAGATAAAGTAGTAAGCCTTTGTTGCCCATCTATTACCCAATATGATTCTTTTCCTTCTTGGATTGGTTGCAATACTAAATAACCTAAATAATGGGTTTTATCATTTGGAATTTCTTGGATATCATTCCATAAATCTTCCCAGTCATCCCTATCCCAAGAGTAATCTCTTTGAAAAATAGGAACTTGATAAGATTTTCCATTACCAATTATAGTGTTTAAAGTAATAAATTGTGACATAATTCTTTTTTTCGTTCTTAATTCTTTATAAAGATATTAATTTATTACATATTCCTTCTATATTGTCCACCAACTTCAAACAATGCACTAGTGATTTGTCCTAACGAACAAACTTTTGTAGCTTCCATTAAGTGTGCAAATAAGTTCTCATTTTTGATAGCAGCTTCTTGCAATATATTCAGATGCTCTTCTACTTTATTAGCACTTCCTTTGTGCAAATTAGTCAACATATCGATTTGATATTGTTTTTCTTCTTCAGTAGCACGAATTACTTCGGCTGGAATTACTGTTGGAGAACCTTTAGAACTCAAGAAAGTATTTACACCAATAATTGGGAATTCTCCAGTATGTTTCAAGGTTTCGTAATACAAACTTTCTTCTTGAATTTTCGAACGTTGGTACATGGTTTCCATAGCACCAAGAACGCCACCACGCTCAGTAATTCGGTCAAATTCAGCTAAAACAGCATCTTCAACTAAATCGGTTAATTCCTCGATAATAAATGAGCCTTGAATCGGGTTTTCGTTTTTAGCTAATCCTAATTCTTTATTAATAATCAACTGAATGGCCATCGCACGACGTACAGATTCTTCCGTTGGAGTTGTAATCGCTTCATCATAAGCATTGGTATGTAACGAATTACAGTTATCATAAATCGCATACAACGCTTGTAATGTTGTACGAATATCATTGAAATCTATTTCTTGTGCGTGAAGCGAACGACCCGATGTTTGAATATGATATTTTAACATTTGAGCTCTCTCGTTGGCTCCGTATTTGTTTTTCATGGCTTTCGCCCAAATTTTACGAGCCACACGACCAATAACGGCATATTCCGGATCGATTCCATTTGAGAAAAAGAATGATAAGTTTGGTCCAAAATCATTAATATTCATGCCACGACTCAAATAATATTCCACGTAAGTGAAACCATTAGAAAGTGTAAATGCCAATTGCGTGATAGGATTAGAACCTGCTTCGGCAATATGATAACCCGAAATAGAAACCGAATAAAAATTTCTAACATTTTCTTTGATGAAATATTCCTGTACGTCACCCATTAATCTCAAGGCAAATTCGGTCGAGAAAATACAAGTATTTTGTGCTTGGTCTTCTTTAAGAATATCAGCTTGAACTGTTCCTCGAACTTGAGATAAAGTTCTTATTTTAATGTCATTATAAACGTCAGCTGGCAAAACCTGATCGCCAGTAACACCTAAAAGCATCAATCCCAAACCATCATTTCCAGCAGGAATTTCTCCTTGGTAACTTGGTCTTGTGATTCCTTTTTTCTTATAAATTTCGTTTATTTTTTCTTGAACTTCAACTTCAAGATTATTTTCTTTGATGTAAAATTCGCATTGTTGGTCGATAGCGGCATTCATGAAGAAACCTAATAACATAGGAGCTGGTCCATTTATTGTCATAGAAACTGAGGTCATGGCATGCACCAAATCGAAACCTGAATACAGTTTTTTAGCATCATCTAAACAACAAATAGAAACTCCCGCATTACCAATTTTTCCGTAAATATCAGGACGAACATGCGGATCGTTTCCGTATAAAGTTACCGAGTCAAAAGCGGTAGAAAGCCTTTTTGCTGGCAATCCTGCAGAAACATAATGGAAACGTTTGTTGGTTCTTTCTGGTCCTCCTTCACCCGCAAACATTCGAGATGGATCTTCTCCTTCTCGTTTGAATGGATACAATCCAGATGCAAAAGGAAATTCTCCAGGTACATTTTCTTGTAAATTCCATTTTAAAATATCACCCCAAGCTTGGTATTTAGGAAGTGAGATTTTTGGAATCTGAGAATGTGATAAACTTTCGGTATGTGTGGCAATTTTTATCTCCTTATCACGAACTTTGAAAGTGTAAAAAGGGTTTTTATATTTATTAACTTTCTCTTCCCAAGTAAGAATTACTTCCCAGTTGTAAGCATCTAAATCCATTTTTACTTTATCAAACTGATTGAGAAGTAAATTAAGAAATATTCTGTTTTCAGCATTCTTTTCACTTTCAATTGCAGAAGTCAAAACAGAACTGTCGTCGATACCAGATTTTGTAATAATTGGTAATTTACCAGAAACCGATTCGATAGTTTTATAAATTCCGTATAATTTCTGAGCCACTTCTTGTTGCGTTTTTGCAGTTACATCGTATTTACGATTATTCTCTGCAATTTCAGACAAATAACGTGTTCTGTGTGGAGGAATTACAAAAATTTTCTCGCTCATTTCACGAGTTATTTTGAAAGTCGATTTTAAATCTGAATCTGTTTTTTCGACAATTTTATCCATTATCGATTTGTACAACGTATTCATTCCTGGATC
>NZ_JAYURN010000005.1:0-2477 GCF_043756175.1 Flavobacterium sp. | reverse complement strand
AAGCAAAAATGGATTCAGTCGAAAAGTATATCGATTATTTCAAAACGACATGGCCAAAAGCACTAGATTTGGTAAAGAAACTTTCAGAAGAAAAATAATATATTAATTTGAAAATTACAATCATGGCAGCAATTAATCCATACTTAGTTTTTAATGGAAACTGCGAAGAGGCATTTCTATTTCTATAAATACGAAAAGTAAAGAAGAAGCAGACAAATTGTTTAACGGACTTTCGGTAGAAGGAACGGTGACCATGCCAATGAGTGAAACCTTTTGGGGCGCTTATTTTGGAATGTTTGCTGATAAGTTTGGAATCAGTTGGATGGTGAATTTTGATGAAAATGAAAAATAATCAATACTAAAATAGTTCTGAAATACTCATGGATTACGTTCTTTATGCGAAACGTTCTTAACCGATGCGCTTATGAATTGTCAAGTTCAGATGCTAAAACATAGAAATTTATAGCGAGTATAAAAAAGTAACATGGAGTGAAAGTTTATAAATCGTTTGGAGATTGCATCTTGAAGATTGCATTTTTCTCAAAAATATAAACCTGTTCATTGATTTGAGCAGGTTTTTTTATAGGTAATTTAAACTATTTGTTATTTTTTAAAAAACAAACATGATTCTTTTTTTATCACCATTAGAATGCCGATTTTTGTCCATTCTAAATCAAATAATTACAAGATGGAAGTAGAAGATAAAGAGATTATTTTATTAAAAGTTTCTGGTCAGGATAAACCAGGGGTAACTGCAGGTTTAACATCCATATTGGCGACTTATGATGCCATTATTTTAGATATTGGTCAAGCAGATATTCATGATACGCTGTCTTTAGGGATCTTGTTTGAAATAAAATCGGGTTCTTCTTCAGGGCCTGTTTTAAAAGATTTATTGTTTAAAGCCTATGAATTGGGGATCAAGGTTAAGTTTACTCCGATTTCTATTGCGGATTACGAAATTTGGGTAAAAGCACAACGCAAACAGCGCTATATCATAAATATTTTGGGAGAAACATTGACGGCCGTACAATTGTCGGCGGTGACCAAAATAATGTCAGACAAGAATTTGAATATTGATTCAATCATACGATTAACCGGGAGAACCTCTGTGGTTGAGAAAGAGAAATACCCACGTTCTTGCATACAACTATCCGTGACGGGCGATATTCTTGATAAAACGTTTATGACTGCCAGTTTTATGGAGATTTCCCGAACTTTAGATGTAGATATCTCTTTTCAGGAAGACAATATGTACCGAAGAAACAGACGTTTGGTGTGTTTTGATATGGATTCTACCTTAATTCAAACCGAAGTAATTGATGAACTAGCTGAATTAGCGGGTGTGGGTGAGCAGGTAAGAGCCATTACGGAATCGGCTATGAATGGTGAGATTGACTTTAGCGAAAGCTTCAAACAACGAATGGCTTTGTTAGAAGGTTTGAGTGAAGATGTGCTAAAAACAGTTGCTGAAAATCTTCCAATAACACAAGGAGCGCATCGCTTGATGAAGGCCTTAAAATATTACGGATATAAAACCGCAATCTTGTCTGGAGGATTCACTTATTTTGGTAATTATTTACAAAAGGAATTGGGAATTGATTACGTTCATGCCAATGAATTGGAGATTATAGACGGTAAATTGACAGGGAAATATTTAGGCGAAATTGTTGATGGTAAAAAGAAAGCAGAATATCTTCAAGCTATTGCCGATAAAGAAGGCATACATATCAACCAAACCATTGCTGTGGGTGATGGTGCCAATGATTTGCCAATGTTGAATTTGGCAGGCTTGGGAATTGCTTTTCACGCTAAACCGAAAGTAAAAGAAAGTGCCTCTACTTCAATATCCAGTCTTGGGCTAGATGGTGTTTTATACCTATTAGGCTACCACGACAGGCATATTGATATGATGGAGGAAGAGTAAAATATTGGAATAATGATATAAAATGAAGGCTGTCTAAAATTACTTTTTGGACAGCCTTTTTTCTGTTTTAGACTTTAATAGTAGCTGTTTTTTTAGGTTTTTCCAATGTTTGCTTATCTGAGGATTTACAAATTCCTCTAGCACCACATTTCATACGGTGCGGTCCGCAGGAACTCAGTAAAACTAATGTAATCAAGATGTAAATGGTGTTTTTCATCTTAGCTGTTTTTTATACGGTTTGAAACTGCATACTTTTCAATTGTTCCAGATAATCTCTTTGGTTTGATAATCTTGGAATTTTATGTTGACCACCGAGTTTATTTTTTCCTTTTAACCAATCATAGAATAAGTTTTTTCGAGCTACATTAATTACTAGCGGATTCAACGTCATGTTATTGTAGCGTTTTGCTTCGTAATCAGAATTTAGGGATTGTATCGAGTCATCCAAAGCTTTCTGGAATTGAGACACATCAGCAGGATTATCCTTGAATTCAATCATCCATTCATGAGCTCCTTTTTCTTTACCTTCCATAAATATGGGAGCAACGGT
>NZ_JAYURN010000004.1:0-2490 GCF_043756175.1 Flavobacterium sp. | reverse complement strand
TGAAGGAGATAAGAAAGTAAGATTTTCAAAAAAATCTAATCAAGTACTATAGTAATGGCTTATATACCTAGACTAAAAGAAGAATATAAGAGTAGAGTTATCTCTGCTCTTACGGAAGAATTCGGTTACAAAAACGTAATGCAAGTTCCAAAACTTGAAAAAATCGTGATTAGTAAAGGAGTTGGTGCAGCAGTATCAGACAAGAAATTGATCGATTACGCTGTAGAAGAGTTAACGAAAATTACTGGACAAAAAGCGGTAGCTACTATCTCGAAAAAAGACGTTGCGTCTTTCAAATTGAGAAAAGGAATGCCAATTGGAGCAAAAGTAACACTTCGTGGAGAAAGAATGTATGAATTCTTAGACAGATTAGTAACTTCATCTTTACCGCGTGTAAGAGATTTTAGTGGTATTAAAGCTACAGGTTTCGACGGAAGAGGAAATTACAATCTTGGTGTTTTAGAGCAAATCATTTTCCCAGAAATTGATATTGATAAAGTGAATAAAATCTCAGGTATGGATATTACTTTCGTAACATCTGCTGCTACAGACAAAGAAGCAAAGTCATTATTAACTGAATTGGGTTTACCATTTAAAAAGAACTAAGACATGGCTAAAGAATCAATGAAAGCCCGCGAGGTAAAAAGAGAAAAAACGGTAGCTAAATATGCTGAGAAAAGAAAAGCTTTGAAAGAAGCTGGAGATTTCGTAGGTTTGCAGAAATTACCGAAGAATGCTTCACCAGTTCGTTTGCATAATCGTTGCAAATTAACAGGAAGACCAAGAGGGTATATGCGTCAATTCGGTCTTTCACGTGTTACATTTCGTGAAATGGCAAACAACGGATTGATACCTGGAGTTAAAAAAGCTTCTTGGTAAAATTCAATTATGAGTTTCAAATTACAGATTTCAATTAAATCGTAATCTGTAATTTGAAATTTTTAATTAAACAAGTATAAACTGGTTAAAGGTTCGTTTGATGAGTATCAAATGAAAACCATAACCGCAAATTGATACATAATGTATACAGATCCAATTGCAGATTATCTTACGAGAGTTAGAAATGCAGCGAAAGCAAACCACAAAGTGGTTGAGATTCCAGCATCTAACATGAAGAAAGAAATCACAAAGATTTTATTCGATCAAGGATATATCTTAAGTTACAAATTTGAAGACAACGCTGTTCAGGGTTCAATCAAAATCGCTCTAAAGTACGACAAAGTTACTAAAGAGTCAGTAATTAGAGATATCCAAAGAATTAGTAAACCAGGTTTACGTAAGTATTCAGGTTCTTCTACAATACCAAGAATCCTTAACGGATTAGGAATTGCAATAGTTTCAACTTCAAAAGGTCTTATGACTGGGAAACAAGCTAAGCAACTCAATGTTGGTGGAGAAGTAATTTGTTACGTATACTAATAATAGACTACTAGAAATGTCAAGAATAGGTAAAAATCCAATTGCAATTCCTGCTGGAGTAACTGTAGAAATCAATGATTCTATCGTTACAGTAAAAGGAAAATTAGGGCAACTTACACAAAGCTATACCAACAATGTAACTGTAAAGTTAGAAGATGGTCAAGTTTTAGTTGAGAGAGCTGCTGATAGCAAACAAGAAAGAGCTCAACACGGATTGTATAGAGCTTTAATCAATAACATGGTTGCTGGTGTATCTACTGGTTTTACAAAAGAGTTAGAACTTGTTGGAGTAGGTTATAGAGCGTCTAATCAAGGTCAAAAACTTGATTTAGCTTTAGGATTTTCTCACAACATCGTTTTAGAAGTTGCATCTGAAGTTACTTTAGAGACAATATCTGAAAAAGGAAAAAACCCAATTGTAAAATTAACTTCATTCGATAAACAACTTTTAGGTCAAGTGGCTGCGAAAATCAGAGGTTTCCGCAAACCAGAACCATATAAAGGAAAAGGTGTTAAATTCGTAGGTGAAGTATTAAGAAGAAAAGCAGGTAAATCAGCTTAAAAATTAAGATTATGTCATTAACAAAATCTGATAGAAGACAGAGAATACAGTACAGAATTAGAAAGATTGTTAGCGGAACCGCTGCAAGACCTCGTTTATCTGTATTCAGAAGTAACAAAGAAATTTATGCTCAACTTATTGACGATGTAAACGGTGTAACACTGGCTACAGCATCATCACGTGAAAAAGGTGTAAATACAGGTACTAAAATTGAAGTTGCAATAGCAGTTGGAAAACTAATTGCAGAAACAGCTTTAAAAGCTGGTGTCGATACAGTTACTTTCGATAGAGGTGGTTATTTATACCACGGTCGTGTGAAATCATTAGCAGAAGGTGCGAGAGCAGCCGGATTAAAATTCTAAGAAATTATGTATCATAAATACAAAAATGTAGAGTTAGTAAAACCAAGCGGTCTTGAATTAAAAGATCGTCTGGTAAGTGTAAATCGTGTTACGAAAGTTACAAAAGGAGGAAGAGCATTTGGTTTTTCTGCTATTGTAGTTGTAGGT
>NZ_JAYURN010000003.1:0-21484 GCF_043756175.1 Flavobacterium sp. | reverse complement strand
AAGGTATCATAACATAATTTTGTAAATGAAATAACTGTTTCTGAACCTCCTTTTATGTATTTTTTATTTAAATAATTTTGGGTTTCAGAATCTAATTTTGCCCCATACGGCGGATTACCAATAATCACATCAAAACCACCATTGGCAAATACTTTAGGAAATGCGGTTTGCCAGTTAAAGGCTTTTTCGCCAGCTATGGCAACATCGTCAATTAAAGAATTTCCGCATTGTATGTTATTGTTCAGGTCGTTTAGTTTGCGGTTGGGTTGTGCCGTACGCAACCAAAGAGATAGTTTGGCGATTTCTACACTTTCCTCGTTAAGGTCAACTCCAAAGAGGTTGTTTTCGAGAATGCTTTTTTCAATATCACTTAATACCAACGCATCGCCAAATAGTTTGGCTTGTAGTTCGTCGATATATCTGTGTTCTTGTATCAGAAAATCTAACGCTTGGTTCAGGAACGCGCCGCTACCACAGGCTGGGTCGCAAATGGTTATTTGTAGCAACCAGTTTCGGTACGTGGTAAGTTTTTCTAATAGTGGTTGTTTGGTGGTTTTGGTTCGTTTTTTGTCGGTATAATAATCTTCCTCGATAATATTTATTTCGGCTTTTTTATCCATACACAATTTACCAATTGTATTGTCAACTATATATTTTGTAATGTATTTTGGTGTGTAAAAAACGCCGTCTTTTTTTCGTTTGGTAGTTGCTTTGTCAATACTTCCGCCTTCGAGTTGTGTTTTTACTTCGTCTAATTCGTTTAATGAATTTTCGAAAATATGACCGAGAATATTTACATCAACTTCACTCTGAAAATCGTAATTGCTTAATTTTTGGGTGTGTTTGTAAAGCAGCTCGTCATCAATTTTTATGGTATCTAAAATTTCGTCAGACTGAAACAATCCGCCATTGTAAGCAAATATTTGGTGTTCCTCTTTTTGCGAAGCGATGGTTTCTGAAAAAGCGGGTAAAGTTACTTTTGCACCTTTGTTCAGGTCGTTAAAATAGATTTTGTAACGGTCGTACAGCGAAATATTCATTCGCATTTCTTGTAGTTGTCGCCATTCTTTGTTTATTCTGAAAATAAGATTGGTTGGCAACAAGTTTCGGTCTTCGGCAAAGAAAATAAACAGAAATCGGTCTAATAGTTTTTGTGATTTTTGGAATAATTCTAAAGCATCGAAACCAGGATTTTGTTGTACTAAATCTTGGTGCAATTCTCTTTTAAATAACGAATAATCAGTATATAATGCTTTGGTAATGTCTTTTTCTTTGCTTACCGATTGTTCTTTGAGTTTCTTGGGAATATCATTTGCAATGTTGTCGTAAGCCAAACACAAATAGAGTAATTCGAATTCCTTTTCGGTTAGATTGAAAAGGTTAAACTCGATATGTTCGGTAGCATTATCGATATAAAAACGCAGCTTTTCGAAGTTTGAAGTGATGACATAAACGCAATCGGGTTGGTTGTTTTTGTAGCCAAAGGCTTGTGTTTCGATTTTGTTTAAATCGGTGGTGTTTGTTCCTTTTAGTTCGATAACGGCTTTTACTTGCTCGCTTATGATTATTGCGCCGTCCGCTTTTTTGCTGTCTTTTACGTTTTTGTATTCGGTAGTTAGTGTAAAGTTTGGCGTTGGATTTTTAGTATATCCTAAAACATTAACAAACAAATCGATTAGAAACTCGCCTTGGTATTGTTCTTCTTTGCTACTGCGAATATTTTCTTGAATGGCTGGATTGTGAAAATGGTTTTTGAAAATAGTCCATTGTGCAACCAGTTTGGTTTTATCTTGACTTTGTAATTGTTTTGTAACTACTGAATTTTGAAATAAAGGCATAAAGGGAAATGTTTTTTGAAAGTACCAAGATACTAAAAAAGCGAGTTGTGCGAATCAAGGGTTGAAATAAAACACTAATATTCCTTGAATCAAACCTGACAGGTTTTTAAAACCTGTCAGGTCTATGTTGAGAACCAAAAAGTTGTAGCAAAATAAAAACCCAACTGTATAAGTTGGGTTTTTATTTTGATTATTTTTTTATCTTATTTGAAAGCTGGAATTCCAGTAATATCCATACCTGTGATAAGTAAGTGAATATCGTGAGTTCCTTCGTAAGTAATTACAGATTCTAGATTCATCATGTGACGCATGATTGAATATTCTCCAGTAATTCCCATTCCTCCTAGGATTTGACGTGCTTCACGAGCAATATTTATTGCCATATCCACATTATTTCTTTTTGCCATCGAGATTTGAGCAGTTGTTGCTCTTCCTTCATTTCTTAAAACTCCCAAACGCCATGTTAGTAATTGCGCTTTGGTAATTTCGGTAATCATTTCAGCTAATTTCTTTTGTTGTAATTGTGTCCCAGCGATAGGTTTGTCAAACTGAATACGTTCTTTTGCATAACGCAAAGCGGTGTCGTAACAATCCATTGCTGCTCCAATTGCTCCCCATGCGATACCATAACGAGCTGAATCAAGACAGCCAAGTGGCGCGCCTAATCCAGATTTGTTTGGTAGTAAGTTTGCTTTAGGCACTTTTACATTATCAAATATTAACTCTCCAGTTGCCGATGCACGTAGTGACCATTTGTTATGTGTTTCTGGAGTAGAAAACCCTTCCATTCCCCTTTCTACAAGCAATCCGTGAATTCTTCCTTCTTCATTTTTTGCCCAAACTACTGCAACATCTGCAAAAGGCGCATTCGAAATCCACATTTTAGCACCATTTAGTAAATAATGGTCACCCATGTCTTTAAAGTTGGTAATCATACTTCCTGGATCAGAACCGTAATTTGGTTCGGTCAAACCGAAACAACCGATGAATTCTCCAGTAGCTAATTTTGGTAAAAAACGGATTCTTTGCTCTTCGTTTCCGTATTTCCAAATTGGATACATTACTAATGAAGATTGAACTGATGAGGTAGAACGAACACCTGAATCACCACGCTCAATTTCTTGCATAATTAATCCGTAAGAAATTTGGTCTAATCCAGCTCCACCATATTCAACGGGGATATAAGGACCGAAACCACCGATTTCGCCCAAACCTTTTACAATTTGTTTAGGAAATTCAGCACGTTGTGCGTAATCTTCAATAATTGGAGATACTTCTTTCTTAACCCATGCACGTGCAGCATCACGGACTAATTTATGTTCGTCAGACAATAAGTCGTCTAATAAGTAATAATCAGGAGATTGGAATAAATCTGGTTTCATCTTAATGGTTTTTTAAATCGATGCAAATTTACATAAAGATATGTAACAAATCAACGAACAAATGTTATAATTTTTAATTTGAGAATAGATGCTTTTTGAAGTGTTAATTATTCAAAAAATCTTTAACCAATTCGTAAGCGTCTACTTTTGCGACATCTAAATCATAATTTTTGATGATTTTATCGAATTGAGGTGCTGTCGCTAATTCGACAGATGCTTTTGCGATACGCATATTTATTTTTTCTTCACTTTCGGTAGAACGTTTTTTGAGACGAATTTTCAACTCATCGATACTTGGTGGTTTTACAAAAACGGCTAATGTTTCTTGTTGAAATTTCGATTTTATTCGCAAACCGCCAGAAACATCAATATCGAAAATTACATTTTTTCCTTTTGCCCAAATGCGTTCGACTTCGCTTTTTAGTGTTCCGTAAAAATTATCACGATATACTTCTTCCCATTCTACAAATTCTTCGGCTTTGATGTGTTTTTTGAACTCTTCGAGAGAAATAAAATAATAATCTTTCCCATTTACTTCTTCGCCTCTGGCTTCACGAGTCGTACACGAAACAGAAAATTCTAAGTTTAAATCTTCTTGTTTTAATAAATGTCTGACGATGGTTGTTTTTCCTGAGCCGGATGGTGCTGAGAATACGAGTAATTTGCCTTTGTTCATTGTAATATTTTTTATTTACTATCTATTGAAAATAAAGTGTTTTAGCTTGATTAATATTTATTATTTCATCGAAAGGAATTTCTAAAAAATAATCCAATTGCCATTTTTGTGTTTTTTGAGCCTGTTTGTTTTCTGTTTTGTCCCAAGGAGGATAAACTCGAATGGCTCTCTTTCCTTCTTTTTTGTCTGAAACAATTCCTTTTTCTATTAAAACTGATTTTGGAAATACAAATTGACCAAATCGTTTTTCTGTTTTTACATTTATTACAAATAAATCGATAGTATCAGTAATTTCGAAAGGTTTAATAGGATCTTTTTCTTTTGCCCGTTTCCATATAGTTACAAATTGACCAACTTTGGTTGGCGTAATTTTTGCTTGACGAAACAAAATTTTTAGATTATTAATCTCAAATCGATGTGCAGCGTATTCTGCACTTTCTTTTTCGATTTCAATATTTGATAATTCAAAACCGCATAGATCGTAAAGTGAGTTTTTGGTATCAATTAAAATGGAGTTCATATAAATAAAAATCTTTTATCTATTTGTCTAAAGCACATTCAAAACCTGTTCTTTAATTTTCTCCAGCTCATCTTTCATCATCACAACCAATTTTTGCATTCCAGCATGGTTAGATTTAGAACCCAATGTGTTTATTTCTCTTCCCATTTCTTGGGTAATGAATCCTAATTTTCTTCCGTTAGCTTCGCTTCCGTTGATTGTTTCAAGAAAATAATCCAAATGGTTGTTTAGGCGAACACGTTCTTCAGTCACATCCAGTTTTTCTAGATAATAAATAAGCTCTTGCTCGAATCTATTTTCATCGACATTTACTTTTAGTTCCGTGATGGCAGTTTGTAATTTGTCTTTAATGTTCTGAATTCTCTCAGGATCTAATGCAATAGCTTCACTTAAATACTGACGAATATTTGCTATTCGTAACGAAAATTCTTTTTCTAACGATAATCCTTCCGCTTGACGAAAATTTAAGATGTTATTTAATGCTTCAACGATTACTTTCTGAATTTCTTTCCATTCGTTTTCGTCTATTTCATCACGTTCTGTTTTTAAAGCATCGGGCATTCTAACCGCCATTTTCATGAGTTCGGTTTCATCAGCATCAGCTAAAATAGCGCGCATTTGGCTGATGTATGCTTTTACGATTGGCGCGTTTACTTTGGTCGATGTTTCCTCACCAGTAACTTCGATATACAACGAAAAATCGATTTTTCCTCGTTCCAATTGTTGGGCGATTTGGTTGCGTAAACCCAATTCCATCTCACGGTACACTGATGGCATTCTTGTATTTAAATCTAAACCTTTACTGTTTAAAGATTTTACTTCGACTGTTATTTTTTTGGTTGGTAATTGCAAAGACGCTTTCCCAAAACCCGTCATGGATTGTATCATATGTTTTTATAAAGGTGTAAATATAAGAAAAAGGCTTTTGAAATGCGAATTTGAAATATTAAGCCACAGATTCAGTAACTTTAATACATGACAAAAAAAACTATTACACAGAGATTCACGAAGATTTCACACAAAGATGCACAAACAAAAAATCCGTGACAATCCGTTTTATCAGCGTCATCTGCGTGCCGTTTTTTTAATTAGTAATGGGTTATTTTTTCTGGGTTACTAAATAAACTCCCGAAAAAATCAATACAGCCGAGCCTATTTTTAGTATATTCAATTCGTCTTTTCCTAATCCAATAGCAAAAATAGTGGCAAATAAAGGTTGTAAATAAATGAAAACTGCTACTGTTGTAGGTTTGAGTTCTTTCATAGATAGCAAATTCAATAAATAGGTTAAAAATGTCGAAAACAAAACGACAAAACCTATTTTCCAAAAAATATCGATAGGAAGAATAGACCAATTTACAGCTTGAAATTCAGTATATCCGAAAGGTAAAACCATTAGAAATCCAAATAAATAAATCCATTTCACAAAAGAAAATGCGTTATATTTATCCATGAGTTTTTTAACGATAATAAGATAAAATCCGTAGGAAACAGCGTTGATAAAAACCAATAAATTTCCCAAACCTGCTTTTGGCGCATTATTCATCGACTTTCCATACAAAATAAGAAATAATGTTCCTGCCAATCCTAAGATGATGCCTAGAATTTTTCTAGTTTTCATTCTTTCTTTTATCAAAATAGCTGACAAAACAAGGACAATCATAGGCGTTGTAACCATGATTACGGCTCCCATAATAGGCGAGGTGTAACTTAAACCTTTAAAAAAAGTAAGCATATTGAGTGCTACACCAAAAAAAGCAGCAGCTATAATTCTAGGAAAATCAACTTTCTCGATTTTTTCTGTTTTAATAAATAAAGAAATAATCCAAAAGAGCAAAGTTGTTCCGCCAACACGAAGTAAAATAAAGCCAAAAGCATCTATATGTTTTGGCATCACATCTTTAGCAATGGTAAAAGTCACACCGTATATTATAGAAACGATTGTGGCGCCTATGAGTGCGAGATTTCTTTTAGACACTTGTCATAGCTTTTGTTAACTTTAGAATGTTGGGTTGGGTATTACCAATATAAATTTCATTATTAAGAATAACAACTGGACGACTCAAAAAAGTGTAATGTTCTAAAAGATATTTTTCATAATCATCTTCAGTTAGATTTTTGTTTTTTAAATCCATCGATTTATACAATTGCGCTTTCTTACTAAAAAGCGCTTCGTAACTTCCTGAAAGTTGGTGCATTTCTTTAAGATCTGCTTCCGAAATGGGATTCTGACGAATATCAACATAGGTTAATTTATTCGCATTAGGTAAATTTTTTATAATTTTTCGGCACGTGTCGCAAGAAGCGAGATAATATATTTTATCCATTATTTTGAGTCTTTATCAAATTCATTTGCAAAAATACGGTTTTCATCAAAATAGATTCAATTTAAATGCAATCGAAGTGCAGATATTAATTTTTCTCAGTATTTTTGAATAAACTTTATAAGAAATGAGTGTTTTTACAAAAGAAATTTCCATTCGTTGGTCAGATTTAGACCCGAATTTTCATATGCGTCATAGTGTGTTTTATGATTTTGGTGCCCAGCACCGTATTGAGATTCTAGAGCAACAGGGCGTAACGATGAAAATCATGCAACAACAGCATTTTGGACCAATAATCTTTCGAGAAGAATGTGTATTCCGAAAAGAAATTCGTTTGGGCGATACAATTTTAATCAGTACCAAAGTTGGAAAGCTAAAAGAAGACGCTTCCCGATGGACCATTATTCACGAGTTTAGGAATGATGAAGGAGCAATTTGTGCAACCTTAACTATTGACGGTGCTTGGATGGACACTCATTTGAGAAAACTGGCGCAACCAACACCACCAATTGTTCAGCAGGTCATGAATTCATTTCCGAAAACTGAAGATTTTATAATTTTATAAATAAAGCCAATGCAAGTAACTTTCGAAATTAACAAAACCAGCAGAAATCTATTATTGCAATTTCTCGAAAATCATTCTTTAGAACAATTAAATAAAATCCCTGAAGGATTTAGCAACAACTTAATCTGGAACATTGGTCATATTGTTGTTGTACAGCAAATGTTAGTGTATAAATTATCAGGTTTACCTATGATGATTTCGGAGGAAATGGTAGATACTTTCAAAAAAGGAACAAAACCAGAAAGAGAAATTACGCAAGAAGAAGTTGATGAGATAAAAATGCTTTTGTTTTCAACATTAGAACAAACAAAAGAAGATTTTGCAAACGACATTTTCGATGAATATATGGAATTTACCACAGGTGTTGGATTTACGGTAAAAAGCGCAAAAGCCGCCATGGAATTCAATAATTACCACGAAGCTTTGCATACAGGAATTATCATGCAGATTAAGAAATTTATTTAGGAGCTAATCCCGCTTTACACTTCAATCTTTTTCTTTTTAAAGGAAAAAGAAAAAGGATTTCCGTTTCAATCGGGGCTAAAAAATAGTTAAACTTCATAATTTTCCTAAGAATAAAAAGTAAATTTGCATCTCAAAAATAAATCAAAATGAAATTCAATACAAAAGTTATACACGGTGGTCAGCACCATGATACAAGTACAGGAGCAGTTATGCCTCCCGTTTATCAAACATCAACCTTTGTGCAAACAAGTCCAGGGCAACCATTAAATCCTGAATACGAATATTCTCGTGCTGCAAATCCAACACGATCTGCGCTAGAAAATGCTTTAGCAAGTATCGAAAACGGAACACGCGGATTGGCTTTTTCTTCAGGATTAGCCGCTACAGATTGTGTTTTGCGTTCGTTTAAAGCCGGTGACGAAATCATTGCTATGGACGATTTGTATGGAGGAACGTACAGAATGTTTACTCGTATTTATGCAAATTCAGGAATCAAATTCCATTTTGTAGATATGAATGATTTGGCAAAATTCGAATCATTAATCAACGAAAACACGAAGTTAGTTTGGGTAGAAACACCAACCAATCCATTAATGAAAATTGCTGATATTGCCGAAATAGCAAAAATCACAAAAAAGCATAAAATACTTTTTGCAGTCGATAATACTTTTGCAACACCATATTTGCAAAAACCTTTAGATTTAGGAGCAGATATCGTGATGCATTCGGCAACTAAATATTTAGGCGGACATTCTGATGTTATTGCAGGTGCATTAATCGTAAAAGATGAGGAACTGGGAAGTCAGTTGCATTTTCAGCAATTTGCAACAGGAGCAACATTGGGACCAATGGATAGTTTCTTGGTTCTTAGAGGAATTAAAACATTACATCTTCGTGTGCAACGTCATTGTGAAAACGGAGTAAAAATTGCCGAATTTTTGTTAAATCATCCAAAAGTAGAGCGTGTTTATTATCCAGGATTGCCTTCGCATCCGTATCATGACATTGCAAAAAAGCAAATGATTGGTGGTTTTGGCGGTATGGTAACTTTTACATTCAAATCAGGTAAAAAAGAAGATGCTATTTCGTTTTTAGAAAAAGTAAAAGTGTTTACATTGGCTGAATCTCTTGGTGGTGTCGAATCATTGGCAAATCATCCAGCGCTTATGACACACGCTTCAATACCAGAAGATAAAAGAAAAGAAATAGGAATTACGGACGATTTAGTAAGACTAAGCGTTGGAGTAGAAGATGCTGAAGATTTAATTGAAGATTTAAAACAAGCATTGTTATAAAAACAGTTCTATTGTAAATTCAAAAAATACCGAGATTTAAAAACCTCGGTATTTTTTTTGCATAAAAAAACCCTTTTGTTTAGAAAGGGTAGATTAGGGTTTGTGATTTTTATTTAGTTTCTTAGAACTAATGTTTCTTTAGACCATTTTTTTACTTCGGCAACGCGACTATCTCTATAATCAACTTCGCTTAATGTGTTTTGATTCCAAAAAAACCATTTGCCAGTTTTGATGCCATTATTATATTCGCCTTGAGCTAATTTTTCACCAGCTTCTGTAAATGACAACCATTTCCCTTGAACTTTACCATCTTTGTAAAATCCGACTTGTTTTACGTGGCCGTTTTCATAGAAAGAAGTAGCTTTTATTAAATTACCTTCAATTTCATATTTTGGTTCAATTTCTTGAGCAAAAATTACTCCTGATAAAATCAACGCACTCATTATCATATAATTTTTCATAGCTTTTGTCTTTAGGGTTAAACAATTACATTACGAATGTATAAAATATATTTACAATAAAAAAACTTTTACTTAACAATTTAGTAACATTGATAAAAACTTAACATTGGAAATGATTTTTTTAAAATAGTTTTGATTTAAGGATATAAAAAAACCATCAAAAATTTAATTTTGATGGTTTAGACATTTATTTATTAATCTGAATGAGACAGCTTATTTAGAGCGACTACGAGATTGTTTTATTGAATTAAACTTACACCATTTACAACAGTCCAAGCACCAGTTGCAATTGTTGCGCCATTTGCTGTAGTACTAATTGTATAGTTTGCTGGAGCAAATGATGGACTAACTGTACCAGCTCCTGCGTATTGAGAAGTACCATCATTAATTTTTACATCAAGTAATTTAATTTTACCACTATTTACTTGATCAGTATTTGTAGTAGCATCTTGAATACGTACTGCTGTAGCTCCTGATGTTGTATATCCAGAAATTACAATATTAGTATATTCTCCGTTTCCTTGTTTTTTGAATTGTATTGCATCGTATTCAGCTGCTGAAGTACCACCTTCGGTAACTGTTCCTGCAGCTCTTTTTAATGTAATGTTTGAAACTTTTGGAAAAAATGTGTTGTTAACCGATTTCGCTTCGATTTCCATACCAAAATTTCCAGTTCCTACTTGGTAAGCGTACCAGTTTGTACTGTTTTGACCTTTCCAACCATCTTGCCAGTCAAAAGAGTCATCAGAATTTCCGTAAGAAATAGAACTTTTCAGACTTACTGTTCCTCCGTAAAATTCGTAACCATCATCTGCTCCTTTATAAGAAACTAGATTTTCTAATATAGTACCAGAACCTACAGAATAGAATGAGAAACCATTCATTTCGCTTGTTCCGTCAGTAATTTTTTTACCAGCATATTCTACACGAACATATCTTAAAGTTCCACCATTATGTGTTTCATTTGTTCCACCATAAGGTAATGCTAATCCGTCTTCTGAAGTTGCAGTTGTAACACCAGCAGCACCTACGATTGGAGCGTCTCCATACATGATTATTCCACCCCAAGAGCCAGGTGTGCTTGAAACTTCTGTACAAACAATAGGTTCTGCAGCAGTACCATTCATAATTAATTTTCCTCCGTTTAATACCACAATTGCATCAACACCACTTGTAACATCAGCAGTAATTGTAGATCCGGCATCGAAAGTTAGTGTTACTCCGCTTTGAATTTTTACAATACCTTTTAGAGTATAGCTTCCTTTTATAAAAGTTTTGCTTGAAGTTTGATCACCTGTAATTTCTCCGCTACCTACTGGAGTTATTGGAGTGACAATTTCTTCATCACTTGATGTGCATCCTGTAAAGATTAAGCTTAAAAAAGCTAAACTAAATACTAATTTTTTCATTGTGTTTGTTTTAATTTATCTGATACAAATTTATGTTGAAGCTTTTCAATTTGTGTTATGATAGTATTATAGTATGGTTATGATAAAAAAAAGCAATTGTAAATACAATGTTAATTAAAATAGTAAAAGCGGTCAAAATGACCGCTTTTACTATATTTAAGTTTTGTTTTTTTAAAAAGTGTATCCGATGTTTAAAGAAAATCCAGTTCCTTTTTTGTATTGTTTTAGCACTAAATCTGTTTCGGTGATATTTACTTTACTTTCGTTTCCTAATTCTCTTTTGAAATAAGGGTTTAAAATATTATCTATTGAAAATTTTGCTTCAATGTTTTTAGATAATTTGCTTGACCATACAAAATCTAATTTGCTGAATGGTTTTTCGTAAATGTGATCTAATCCTGCTGTACCTACTGCATATATTCTTTTTCCGGATATTCCATACACAACGGAAATGGTGTTTTTCATATCTTCATTAAACTGAAAATCATATTTTAAATCAGAATTAACCAACCAACTAGAAGCGCCTTGTAAATCTCTTTTAGAATTATTTTCTAAAGGGTTTTTAATCAAATCGACGTTTACATTTGTTTTCATTAATGAAGTATTGAAACCCCATGAAAAATTATTTAATAAAGAACTTATTTTGTTTAGTTGTAATAAAATTTCTAATTCCGCTCCAAAAAGTGTCGCTTGTTTAGAGTTTTGGTAAGTAGTTATTTGTCCACCACTACTGGCTGTTGGAATAAATACTCTTTCTATTGGATTTGTAATTTGTTTTCCAAAAACACCTAAAGCTATCATTTCTTTTGAATTAGGAAATAATTCATATTTTAAATCAAAATTTAAGTTATCACTGTTTTCGATATTAGGATTTCCTAATTCGACAGTTCCGTCAGGATTCACATATTGTATAGGTAAAACCTCGATTGATATTGGTTTTGTGATTGTTTTTGATGATGCAAAACGAATGTTGTTTTTCTCGTTAAGCAAGTATTTAACATTTAACGAAGGTAATATGTCTAACTTTTCTTTGGTCAATTTTCGGTATTTATCAGTAAATGAATCTCCAATATCTCTATACTTAATTTCGCGAATTGAACTTTCAATTCTTGCTCCTGCATTTATTTCCCATTTATCGGTAAAATTGAAAAAGACGTTAGCATAACCAGCATTAACGGTTTGGTGTAGTTTCGATTTGTAATCGCCTGTAGATTCTTCTGTGAATTTTAATAAACCAGAATTTACATCGGCTGCAATGTTACTGTTAATCTCATTAATATTTACAATAAAAGAAGTTGCTATGATTGGTTTTCCAAAAACAAAACGGTACGAAGAAATTTCTTCGTTATTAATGCCATTGTATCCTATCGATATCTTTTTCAACTTATTGTTTTCGTTTAGTTTTAGGTTATATTCAAACATTCCTGAAAAATATCTGTCGCCCGATACATCAAGAAATTGACGAATTAAATTGTTTCCACCGTAAGTGGTTTTTATATCGGTATCATTTATTTTTTCGCCTGTTATAAATTTTCTGTCAGGTTGCCCGAATGCTGTTTTTACATAAGAAAAACCTCCTTTAACGCTGTGTTTTCCGTCTTCGGTAATATCGTAATTGGCTAAAATTTGGTTGTTCCAATATTTAGATTCTTCAAATTGGTTTCCTCTTATTAGTATATTTGGGTTTGTAGATAAACTATTGGTATAGCCCAACTGGTCTTCTATCATGCTAGATGTAGATCGCAATAAAAATGAGTTTAATGCCATGCCAAATCTTTTTGATTTGTAGCGTAAGCCAACTAATCCTGAAAAACTAGTAGTATAGTTATAGTTTGTTACATTTAAATTATTGTCATAGTTACCTTGGCCTTGGTTAAATGTCCTTACAATCCCATCTCTAATTTGGTATTTATTATCTCCATTGAAAGAGAAAATATAATTTAAGCTTCTTTCGTTATTTAAGCTAAATTTTTCTGCGTGCAAAAAGCTCAAACTACTATTTATTGGACTTGTTGTCTTAGTAGTGTTCCAAGAATTTTGTTTTGCGGATTCCTCGTATTGCACAGTAGATAGTTTTACTCCTGATGGCACATTGCCAAATGCAGAAGGAAGCTTTCGGTCTTTTCCTAAAAATCCTAAAAATCCTTGTGTAGTATTTGCATCTTCAGAAATTAGAAAATCTTCATTATTATTACCGGTTGTGTAACCAAAACCAGTGCTTAATTTTGTAATACTCGTTCTTGGTTGTGCAGTTTCGATGTTTATGGTTGCTCCAGCAAAATCTCCCGAAATATTAGGATTGAAAGTTTTATAAACATTTAAAACCCCAACAATATCTGTTGGAAACAAATCTAACGGGATTATTTTTTTGAAAGGACTATTAGAAGGTGCTTGCAAGTCGTTGATTAATAAATTGTTATATCGCTCTTCTAATCCGCGTACAAAAAGTCCACGAGATTCAACCTTGCTAATACCTGTAATTTTTGTCAATCCAGATTCAACCGTACTAATCCCTTTTCTTGACATTTCTTGTGCACCAATACTTTGCTTTATTTCGACTGCTTTTTTCTGATCAAGCAACAAGGCTGTTTCTTTTTCGCGACTTGTTGTTGCTTTTATAACTACATCTTCCATTGTTACGCTACCAGAACCAATGCTTTGACTTATTGTTTTTTTCTCATTATCAGAAATGCTAAATAAGACTGATTTCGAGTCATAACCAATAAAACTAAAAATAATTTCGTAATTCCCACTAGGAACATCAATAGTATACGCTCCATTTATATCAGTAGTTGTTCCTCCCGATAATCCTTTTATAATAACGTTAGCAAAAGGAAGCGGTTCATCTCTCAGATCTTTATCATAAACAAAACCAGATACAGTTCCGTTTTGAGCAAAAACGCAAGTAGTAATTAGAAGAAGTAAAAATGTAATAGAAAATTTCATCGTAGTTGTATTTTTATTTTTTTGCAAAGGAAACGCTATTAAGTAAAGTATGTGTTATTCAAACATTACGATTTTGTTTTGTACGTGTTAATTTAATGTTACTATATTAAATTTGTGTAATCTTGATTTTTTTAGTTTAAAATATATTTACATTTACATTAAAAAAAAAGCTAATTTTCAATATGAAAAAGAAAGAAATAAGAATTTTACTTGTAGATGATGAGCCAGATGTATTAGAAATTGTTGGTTATAACTTATCGCAAGAAGGATATCAAATTTTTACCGCCGAAAACGGAAAAGAAGCAGTTCAGAGTGCAAAAAAACACAACCCACATCTTATTATAATGGATGTTATGATGCCAGAGATGGACGGAATGGAAGCTTGCGAAATTATTAGAAAAGTACCAGAATTAAACAATATTATTATCACTTTTCTTACAGCTAGGAACGAAGATTATTCGCAAGTAGCGGGTTTTGATGCGGGTGCCGATGACTATATTGCCAAGCCCATAAAACCAAAATTATTAGTAAGTAAGGTAAAAGCATTATTAAGGAGATTAAAAGACGAAGAAGGCTCGAAAAGTGAAACACTTAATGTAGGAGAAATCGAAATAAATAGAGAAGAATACAAAATAATAAAAGACGGGGTTGAAATTGTTTTACCTCGAAAAGAATTTGAACTATTTTATTTGTTAGCCTCAAAACCGGGAAAAGTTTTCAAAAGAGAAGAAATACTAGATAAAGTTTGGGGAACCGAAGTCGTGGTGGGCGGAAGAACTATCGATGTACACATCAGAAAATTACGAGAAAAAATTGGCGACGAATATTTTAAAACCACAAAAGGAATAGGTTATAAATTTGAGATATAATGAATTTTAATTTCAAAAAAACATATAAATTTGCTTTAGTATCAGCATTATATATAACCCTTTTTGCTACAGGATTTGTTTGTTTGTTAGGTTACTTTTTTGTAAAGTTTGAAACTAATAATTTAATTTTAATTACTTTAATTTTTAGTATTTCAATCTATGTTTTTGCTCTTTTTATGATGCAGTATCGTACGGAAAAATTTATTTATCAAAGGGTTAAAAAATTATACGAAGAGATTTCTTTCTTAGACACAAATTCGATGCTAAATCGGCCTATAAATAGTGATTTATCTCAAATTACTACTCAAGTACAACAATTTGCAACCGAAAAGAAACGAGAAATAGAAACGTTAAATGATCGTGAAGAGTTTAGAAGAGAGTTTTTAGGGAATGTTTCGCACGAACTAAAAACACCATTATTTACTGTTCAAGGATATATTTCGACTTTGTTAGACGGTGCGATGAAAGATAAAGTTATTCGTAAAAAATATCTAGAACGTGCCGAAAAAGGAGTAGAGCGACTCATTTATATTGTAGAAGATTTAGATACAATTGCAAAATTAGAAATATCAGAAGGAAGAATTGAAATGACTAATTTTGATATTATAAACCTAATACAAGGCGTATTTGATTTGCTTGAAATGAAAGCTAACAAAAAAGAAATAATGCTCTCTTTCGATTCTAAATATCATAAGCCTATTATGGTTTTAGGGAATTATGAAAAAATACAACAAGTAGTTACAAATCTGGTTGAGAATTCTATAAAATACGGAAAAATAGGCGGCTCTACCGAAATAGGAGTCGAGGAAGTTATTAGCAGCAAAATCTTAATAAACATAAAAGACAACGGAGAAGGAATCGAGAAACAAAATATTTCACGCCTTTTCGAACGGTTTTATCGTGTAGACAAAAGTGGTGCTCGTTCCGAAGGAGGTTCAGGATTAGGACTAGCCATCGTAAAACACATTATTGAAGCACATAATGAAAGGATATATGTAGAGAGTAAATTCGGTTTTGGTTCCGAATTTTCATTTACACTTCAAAAGGCAATTAACTAAAAGCAAACCCATTGTTTACAAGGGCTAAACCTTCATAATATTAGATTTATATATTCTTAATGTTTAAGTAATATTTCCTTAGCATTACTACTTCATCTTTTCAGCACAAAAAAGTACAACTACAAGATGAAAACGAGAATAACTTTATTCGCATTATTGGTTAACATTTGTGTCAATGCACAGGAAGTTATACAAAGTGAAATTACTAAAGCAGTATTACACGACCTAGATTTAATTAATAAAGTTAAGGCGGATCAAGAAAAAAATACGATAAAAAAACTTTGGTATCAAGGTGTATCTATTAGAGGTTATGCTCTAGTAAGTTACATTGGACTTTTGTCTACAAATGATAAAGTACCTTGTGATCTGTGTCATAAATATTGTGGAACGACCTCGACAGCACCAGATACAAAAGTCAATGACGGATTTTTTATAAGACTTGCTCGTATCATTTTTTCAGGGCTAGTACACCCAAAATGTGTATTTTTATATTCAGCCAGATTTCGCTAGTTCGCTATCTACTGGAGTAAATAATTTTGCACAACTTAGATATGCTTATGTAGATGTATGATTCGATAAAAAGGAAGATATAGAGTAAGAATTGGTCAAAGTAAAATTCCTTATGGTTTCGAAAACTTGCAATCTACTCAAAATCGTTTGGTATTTGATCGTAATGATGTCTTAAATAGTGCTGTTGGAAATTAACGTGATTAAGGTGTGTTTTTCTATTGGGCACCTAGCAAAATTAGATAACGTTTTGCCATGTAAGTAAAAGAAGGTTACAAAGGGTCCGGAGATTATAGCGTTTTTGCCTTTGGAGCTTATAACGGACAAACAGCTAACAAGTCCTAAGCTAATAGGAATTTGCATGTAGTAATAAGAGTTGCTTATCCTATTGCTATTAGAAATCAAATTATTGAGCCCGGAATTCAGGCATACACAGGAAAAATGGGCTTTTGGGAGCGAACTATCAAAAGGAGTAAAGTCGGAAAACAAAGAGAATACTTTAGACCAAAGTGTACCAGTTTCATTGGTAGTTTATCCAAATCTTTCGGAATGCAAGCAGAATATAATATAGGAAGAGGGACAAGATATTATAAATTAACTAATATGGTTGAGGAATCTTATTTAGAAGGCGGTTATTTACTTTAAATTGCAAAGAAAAGAATTGCTTTTTCCTTTTGCAAAGTTTCAATAATATAATGGAAGAAAAAAATTCGAAAAAGATGCTGGAAGTTATGTCGTAAGAGATTATGAACTTTGATTAGAATGGTAACCATTCAAAGTATTTGAACCAATAGCAGAATGGGTTATTTCTGACAGAACTTTTGAAGACAGTGCTTTGAAAGACAATAGTCAAAATGCTAACTTATTAATATTACAAACACAATTTAATTTTTAATATTAATCATAACTTAATTCTTTAAAAAAATGAAAACAAATAAATTAAAATTTTTTGCTTTAAATAAATCTATTCGTATTGAAACCGAAGAAGTAATTGAAGAAATTGTTGTCGAAATGAAAGTAAATTCAAAAGCGGTTGGTTCTGGAACCAATTTAATCTTGGCTTTAAAACATTTAGAACGCATTGGGGAACATTGCACAAATATCGCAGAATCTATTTATTTCGTAATTAATGCAAAAACAATAAAGCACGAAAAAACAAAATTCGAATAATATTTTAACCCTTCCAGAGTTTTAAACTCTGGAAGGGTTATTTTTTTTCAAAAACCTCAAAAAGAACTTTCCAATCTATTCTAGTGTTAAAATCCTTTAATCCTTTGTATAAGCCAACTTTTAAAAGTTTTCCAATTTTAAATTTCTCTTGTTTGCAATAAGGAACCAAACCTTCTTCTTTATATTTTTTAGCCAAATATTCTTGCTCATATTGCCCGGGTGTTGGGATAAAAAATGCTTTCTTTCCCAATTGTGCTAAATCCATCACAGTTGTATAACCAGAACGACACAAAATAAGTTCACTTTCGTTAAAAGAATTTTCAAGTTCTTCGGAATTCATGTAATTATAAAAGGTGATGTTGTTTTTGGTTTCGATAATTTGTTTGGCTTCGATTTTACCTTTTATAAAAATAACTTCACCAACATAATGTTCTAATTCTATGATTAGTTTTTCTTCGAGGAAAGTACGTTGAGGTTCTGGACCAGATAAAATAACCATCAAATCATATTTCTTTTCCAACGGTTTTTTGTGTAATCGACTCAGCGGTCCAATATATTTTACGGTTTTAATATCTTCATCTAAATGACCTAAATTTCCAGTAAGATTAGGGATGGTATTTACATCAGGAACCCAACATTCGTCATATTTCTTTATAATATATTGGTGCATTTTACTCGTAAGCCAAGTAGTGTTTCCTGTCATCACATTGAGTTGGTGTGTGATAAAAACAGATGGAATTTTCTTGTTTCTAACACCCAATCTATTGTCGGAAATTATGCCAGAAATGTTATGTTCTTTTATTATTTTATTGATGCGCTTTTTTTCCGAAAGTATAGCATCTACCATTTTTGGGCTATTGGCTAGCATCTTTAATTTAAAAAACAGACCGTTTTTTGGATATTCAATATGATAAGAAGGTAATTCTATCGATTGAAGATGCGGAAATTCTTTGCGCAAAATATCTAAAGCCACACCATCGGAAGCTAAAATAGGAGTGAAGCCTTCGGTTTCTAATGCTCTAATTATCGGAATGCATCGTGTGGCGTGACCCAAACCCCAATTGAGTGGTGCGACGAGAATATTTTTATTCATTTTTGTAATCTTTCAGAAAAAAAAGGTTTGTAATTACTTTTTTATCACACTAATAAATTGTTCTGCTAATTTAGTTTCATATTCAAAAGTTATGTCATTTTCTTGCAAATATTCAGCAGCAACATGTTTATATAGCTTCCATTTTTTATTGTTATATTCTAAACTCGTTAAGTTTTCTATCCAATCTCCAGAATTTAAATAGGTTGTTTTTCCGTAAGCATTTTCAATCAATTCGATTTTTGGTTCGTGAATATGTCCGCAAATAACATAATCATACTTTTTTTCGATGGCTAAATCTATGCAAATTTTCTCGAAATTAGTGATAAACTTAACAGCTGATTTTACATTGTCTTTAATTTTTTTCGAAAGTGAATACGGTTCTTTATTCATCCTTGCTAAACACCAATTTAAAAATCGATTAATCAGAATTAAAGAATCATATCCCCAAGCGCCTAATTTTGCTAGCCATTTTGCATGATTTATAGAAGCGTCAAAAACATCACCATGAAATATCCATGCTTTTTTTTCATCTAAATCAAGAACTAACTTGTTCAGTAAGCTAATGTTTCCGAGATGAAGATCGGTAAATTTTCTTAAAAATTCATCATGATTTCCAGTCAAATAATATACTTTAGTTCCTTTTGTGCTTAGAGATATTATTTTTTGTATGACTTTTAGATGGGCTTTAGGGAAATAGGATTTTCTAAATTGCCAAATATCTATAATATCGCCATTTAGGACTAGTATTTTGGGTTTAATAGAAGATAAATACTGCAATAATTCTTTTGCATGACAACCAAAAGTTCCTAAATGCACATCGGAAATAACAACAACTTCCAGTTTTCTTTTTTTCAAAATAAAAATATTTTGTACAAAGACAAGAATTTTTCATAATACAAACGTTACCGAAACATTATCATAAGTTTATATCTATTGATTTATATTTTCCTATTTTTGCCAAAATATATAATAAAAGTGGGAAGTAAAAATAAGTTAAAGAGATTTGGGGAAAACGAAACGTTTGGTAATGTTTTTCAGCCCACTCGTGAGGAAGTAGTGTCAGATTTATTTGCATTAAAAGGAAAATGGAATCTAGATTTTTTTAAGAATGACAATCCAATTGTTTTAGAATTAGGTTGTGGAAAAGGAGAATATTCTGTTGGTTTGGCAGCAAAATTCCCAAACAAAAACTTTGTAGGAATAGATATAAAAGGAGCTCGTTTTTGGCGTGGCGCAAAAACTGCGGTAGAAACCGGGCTTCATAATGTAGCTTTTGTCCGCACACAAATAGAATTGATAAACCATATTTTTGCCGAAAACGAAGTAGATGAGATTTGGATTACTTTTCCAGACCCACAAATAAAGTACAAACGGACCAAACATAGAATGACCAATTCGGAGTTTTTACAATTGTACAAAAAGATTCTAAAACCCGACGGAATAATGAATCTAAAAACGGATTCAGAGTTTATGCACGGTTACACTTTGGGATTATTGCATGGCGAAGGGCACGAAGTTTTATACGCCAATCATAATGTATATACAAACGAAGGCGCGCCAGAGGATGTGACTGAAATTCAAACATTTTACGAAAAACAATATTTGGAAATAAACAAATCTATTACGTATATTCGTTTTAAGATTAAATAAATGAACATCATCTCGCCACTTTTTTTGGGTTTTATTACTGCATTAGTTGGGGTTTTTCCACCAGGAATAATCAATATGACAGCCGCTAAAATTAGCACACAAGATGGTAAGAATCGTGCTTTATTGTTTACTGCAGGTGCTTTATTGGTTGTTTTTTTTCAAACGCTCGTAGCTTTAATTTTTGCTAGATATATTGCGGACCATCAGGAAGTAGTTAATTTGCTCCGAGAAATCGGATTTGGTGTTTTTACAATTCTAACCATTTATTTTTTATGGATTGCAAAAAAACCTAAAAAAAAGGAACAAAAAGAATTGAAAATAAAGAGCAAAAAAAGTCGTTTTTTTCTCGGAATGTTTATTTCTACAATCAATTTTTTGCCAGTTCCTTATTATGTTTTTGCTAGTGTTGGTTTCGTGTCATTCGGGTATTTTACTTTCAATTCAATAGCAATATATAGTTTTGTTATAGGTGTTGTTTTGGGCTCTTTGGCTGTTTTTTACGGTTATATTTATTTTTTCAAAAAAATCGAATCTAAAACCGATTATCTTGTTAAAAATATGAATACAATAATAGGATCAGTTACAGGGACTATTGCTATTTTGGCTTTATATCACATTATAAAGTTTTATTTTAAACTTTAAATTATGTCAGAAATAGGAGATAATTTTTTCGAGCGCGTTTATGCTGTTGCAAAACAAATTCCTTGCGGAAAAGTTACTTCTTATGGCGCTATTGCAAAAGTTTTAGGTACATCTCGGTCTGCAAGAATGGTAGGTTGGGCGATGAATGCGGCTCATAATTTGGAAGATGTTCCTGCTCATAGAGTCGTAAACCGCAAAGGTTTACTTACAGGTAAGCATCATTTTGAAGGCACAAATCTCATGCAACAATTATTAGAAAGCGAAGGAATTGTTATAATTAATAATCAGATTCAAGATTTTGATACCGTTTTCTGGGAACCAACGATGAATAAATAAAGTTTATTTATTTGGTTTTACTAAAAAAGCATTTGGGTATTTCTTTTTTAAAGCTTGAAGTTTATTTTCGGCTTCTATCCTAGTTTTATAATTTCCAATCCAAACTTTGTACATAGGTGTACTAAAAACGATTGTGGCATCAGTATTTTTGTTGTCTTTTCTAAAATCAGTCAATGCCTTTTTACTATTTTCGTTATCTCCTGTAAAAATTTGAATTTTAAAACGATTGTTTATCGTTATCGAAGAATTTATTTTTCTTTTTTCGTTCAATAGCTGTT
>NZ_JAYURN010000002.1:0-6876 GCF_043756175.1 Flavobacterium sp. | reverse complement strand
TACAAGTTCGTCATAATTTTCCATTGCATCAAGTATGCCTAAAAAAACAACAATTTCTCCATTAGGTAAAGCATATGCATTTATAATACCAGAATTTACGACTGTAAAATGTAAATTTTTATGGTTATTTAACTTGAGTTCTTTAGCAAATAGATTTAGTTTTTCTGATTTTACAGAATCAATGGTGCTTGTCATCAAACTTTGTTTGAAAACTAGATTGCCTAAATTAGTATCATAACTTTCAGGAACTAAAACCACTGCCTTTTCTGCAATGTAAGGCAGTATATATAAGTAAGATAAACCTATAAAGCCTAGAATTGTTATAGCAATTGTCGAATGAACTTTGAAACCTAGATTTATAAGTTTCTGATACCAGTTAATGTTTCCTGTTTCTTCGAGATATGTTTTTAAGTTATTTATAAAAAGGGGATCTTTTAAGATGATACTTTTAGAAACATCTTCTTTATTTTGAATAACAAATGAATCAGACTTTTGTTTAAAGTCTGATTCTTTAATCTCGAAATTTATCCACCCTTTTTTTTGAGTTTCAAAATAAAAAACTCCTTTCTTTTTATCTAAAAAAAATTCAACATTCTGAGGAGCAGAAGATTCTCCGTCAAAATAAATTGCGGCAGTTTTAATCATCATCATATTACATTACAAAATCCATGTCGAGCATGTCTTCGATATCTTCTCCAGTAGCGTCATTGTAATTTTCTTCGGTCTGTTTTATAGTATCTAAATCGATAGTACCCGCAAGATTAACATTAGACATAATATATTTCATAGTTCTTATTTCAACCCAAGCAGAACCAATTCCCAGTGTAAAAATTAGTATCAAAATATTTACAATGCTTAATTGAAATATCTCACCACCAGTTACGGTAGATTCTAATTCGATTTTTTCGTCGTCTTTATGCAAACTTAAGTTGTTAATGTAATAATCGAACATATCTTTTTGCCACCAAAACATATAAATACCTAAAGTAATAATGGTTAGAAAATATCCTTTAAGATTCATTAACAAATAATCTCCACCATCACCTTTATATTTCATTTCAATGTCACCAAATTTAATGTTGCCAATTATATAACTTCTTAAATTCATTGCCAACCACGAGCCATAAATACCAAGAGTAACAATTGTTAAACCAATCCATTTGAAAAAGTTTTTTACGAGTTCGTTTCTGTCGCCTCTATATCCAAAACGGATTCCTCTCCAAGATGTTCTCGACATTCTATATTTATAAGATCCGTGAATAGCAACCGGAAGTACCGCAAAAAAGGCTAAATAAAAGAACAAAAGACCTATTCCGGGCATTTCTAAATAGATAAATAACAATAAAACACCATATAAAACTACAAATAAACCAATCGCTTTTATAAAACCCATAAACATTTCTTTTCCAGTTCCGGTAAATTCGAATCTATCCTCGTTTAATGAAGTTTCACCATATAAATATTGCAATTTTTTTGCCTTTGCCCAAGGATAATAAAAACCAAGTGTAACGATTGTTAAAAGCCAATTGACTATTAATATTCCAAAAAAATCACTTCCATTTCCATGAAAATCTAGTTTGTAGTTTTTTAATTTAGATAAAGAGTTTTCCGTGTTCTCCATAATGTTTGTTTGTTTTTATAATTTGATTGCAATATATAAATGTTTTTTTTAGTTTTTTGGTTAAAAAAACGAAATCGATTTTTTCTATGCTACCATTAGTTATAAAAATGTTAGTAAAACTTGTAAAAAGCATTTTATGACTTATCTTTGTGGTTAATTTAGACAAAATCAAAATAACAATGATAAAAGTATCTGAATCTGCCAGTAAAAAAATTGTCGATATGATGAAAGATGATGGTTTTGATGCTGCCAATGACTACGTTCGTGTGGGCGTAAAAAGTGGTGGTTGTTCAGGATTATCGTACGATTTAATATTTGACAAACAAATTGGAGAAAACGATAAAGTTTTTGAAGATAATAATATAAAAATAGCTGTCGAAAAGAAGAGTTTTCTTTATTTAGCAGGTACAATATTAGAATTTTCTGGAGGATTAAACGGGAAAGGATTTGTTTTTAATAATCCAAATGCATCAAGAACTTGTGGATGCGGAGAAAGTTTTTCTTTATAAACGAAACAACCCTTCTAGGGTTTTAAACCCTAGAAGGGTTAAATGATAAAAAATGAGCAAATACACAGAAGACGATTTGAAAATCGAACTCGAAACAAAAGAATACGAGTACGGATTTTACACTGATATCGAATCGGAAACGTTTCCTATTGGTTTAAATGAAGATATAGTGCGTGCAATTTCTTTAAAAAAAGAAGAACCACAATGGATGACCGATTGGCGTATTGAAGCTTTTCGTGCTTGGCAAGAAATGATAGAACCAGAATGGGCAAATGTTCATTATGCAAAACCCGATTTTCAGGCAATTTCCTATTATTCTGCGCCAAAAGCAGTTGATCCAAACAAAACATTAGACGATGTAGATCCGGATTTATTAGAAATGTACAAAAAGCTAGGAATTTCTATCGATGAACAAAAAATGATGAACAATGTCGCTATGGATATTGTAGTCGATTCTGTTTCGGTAGCGACAACTTTCAAAAAAACATTATCTGAAAAAGGAATAATTTTCTGTCCAATTTCTGAAGCGATTCGTGAATTTCCAGAATTAGTTCAAAAATATTTAGGAACAGTTGTACCGCAAAAAGACAATTTTTATGCGGCTTTAAATTCGGCTGTTTTCTCTGACGGAAGTTTCTGTTATATTCCAAAAGGCGTTCGTTGTCCGATGGAATTATCTACTTATTTCCGTATCAATCAAGCAGGAACTGGACAATTTGAAAGAACACTTCTTATTGCCGACGAAGGCAGTTATGTTTCTTACTTAGAAGGTTGTACAGCGCCAAGTCGTGATGAAAATCAGTTGCATGCTGCAGTTGTTGAGTTGATTGCTCTAGATGATGCCGAAATAAAATATTCGACCGTACAGAACTGGTATCCAGGAAACAAAGAAGGAAAAGGTGGTGTCTATAATTTTGTGACCAAAAGAGGAATTTGTGAAAAAAACGCAAAAATTTCTTGGACACAAGTCGAAACAGGTTCGGCAGTGACTTGGAAATATCCGTCTTGTATATTAAAAGGTGACAATTCGATTGGAGAATTTTATTCGATTGCAGTGACCAATAATTTCCAACAAGCAGACACTGGTACGAAGATGATTCACATTGGTAAAAACACCAAATCTACAATAATTTCTAAAGGAATTTCGGCAGGAAAATCACAAAATAGTTACCGTGGTTTGGTAAGAATTGGTGCTGGTGCTGATAATGCTCGTAATTTTTCACAATGTGACTCGTTACTTATGGGAAATAATTGCGGCGCGCATACTTTTCCTTATATCGAAAGTAAAAATACATCGGCCAAAATAGAACACGAAGCAACGACAAGTAAAATTGGCGAAGACCAAGTTTTTTATTGTAACCAACGAGGAATTCCGACTGAAAAAGCCATTGCACTAATTGTAAACGGTTTTAGTAAAGAGGTCTTAAATAAATTACCAATGGAATTTGCAGTGGAAGCTCAGAAGTTGTTGGAGATTTCGTTAGAAGGAAGTGTTGGATAATTAACAATGGAAAATAAAAAAGTAATTATAGTTGGATCTTCACGAAACAACGGAAATACAACCAAGATAGTTGATGTGATTACTTCACAATATGATTTTGATGTGGTTAATTTGAATAATTATCAAATATCTTATTATGATTACGAAAGTAGAAACAGAGAAGATGATTTCTTACCACTTATTAAAACAATACTAGAAAAATATGACACTTTAGTTTTTGCAACTCCAGTGTATTGGTATAGTATGAGTGGTGTGATGAAAGTTTTTTTTGATAGACTTTCGGATTTAATTCGGATAGAAAAAGAAACAGGAAGATTACTTCGTGGAAAAAAAGTAGCAGTACTTTCAAATTCTCACGATAACGAAATAGATTTCGATTTTTATATTCCGTTTCGAAAATCGGCAGAATATTTAGGTATGGAATACCTTGGAGACAAACATTTTAATGCAGACCAATTTACAAAAACAGATAAAATAGAATTAGCTTTTATATAAAACGATATGATGTTATCAATAAAAAATTTACACGCTTCGATAGAAGACAAAGAAATATTAAAAGGAATAAACCTTGAGGTAAAAGCAGGAGAAGTTCATGCGATTATGGGACCAAATGGTGCTGGAAAAAGTACACTTTCTTCTATTATTGCAGGAAATGAAAATTATACGGTTACCGATGGTGAAATATTATTAGAAGGCGAAGATATTTCTGAGTTAGCTCCGGAAGAAAGAGCACACAAAGGTGTTTTCTTATCCTTTCAATATCCTGTAGAAATCCCAGGAGTTTCGGTAACAAATTTCATGAAAACAGCAATCAACGAATCTCGTAAAGCACATGGACAAGAAGATATGCCAGCTAACGAAATGTTGAAACTAATTCGTGAAAAATCAGAGTTATTAGAAATAGATCGTAAATTCTTATCTCGTTCTCTTAACGAAGGATTTTCTGGAGGAGAAAAGAAACGTAACGAGATTTTTCAAATGGCGATGCTAGAGCCTAAACTAGCAATCCTTGATGAAACCGATTCGGGTCTTGATATTGATGCTTTGCGTATCGTTGCAAACGGCGTAAACAAACTAAAAAGCAAAGACAACGCAGTAATCGTAATTACGCATTACCAACGTTTGTTAGAATACATAGTTCCTGATTTTGTACACGTTCTTCATGATGGAAAAATCGTGAAATCGGGCGGAAAAGAATTGGCATTAGAATTAGAAGAAAAAGGATACGACTGGTTAAAAAAAGACGTTAACTAATATGGAATTGAAAGAAAAATTATTATCGTCATTTATGGCTTTTGAAGAAAAAATAGATTTTCATCAAGAGCTTCACGATTTACGTAGTCAGGCAATAAAGAATTTTGAAAGTAAAGGATTCCCAACTAAAAAAGAAGAATCTTGGAAATATACCTCGTTAAATACCATCTTAAAAAATGATTTTAGTGTATTTCCTAAAAAAGAAAATTCTATTGAATTTAAAGATGTAAAAAAATATTTTCTTCACGAAATAGACACTTTCAAAGTGGTTTTTATCGACGGAATATTCAGTTCTTTTTTATCTTCAACCACACATGATGGTTTGGATGTTTGTTTAATGTCATCTGCATTAAACAAACCGAAATACAAAATGTACATCGACGAATATTTTAACAACATAGCGAGTAAAGAAGAAAGTTTAACTTCTTTAAATACGGCTTTTGCAAGCGAAGGAGCTTATATAAATATTCCGAAGAGCAAAGTAGTCGAGAAGCCTATCGAAATTATTTATTTTTCGACTGGTACAGAAGCTGCTCTAATGGTGCAACCTCGTAACTTAGTGATTGTTGGCGAAAATGCTCACGTTCAAATCATCGAAAGACACCAAAGTTTAAACGACAATCCAGTTTTAACGAATTCAGTTACTGAGATTTTTGCTCAAAAACGTGCTATTGTCGATTATTATAAAGTACAAAATGATGTGCAAACTGCAAATTTAATTGACAATACATACATCGCTCAAAAACAAGAAAGTCATGTTTCGGTTCATACTTTTTCTTTTGGTGGAAATATCACAAGAAACAACCTGAATTTTTACCATCAAGGTGAAAGAATCGATTCTACGCTGAAAGGTGTTACTATTATTGGAGATAAGCAGCACGTAGATCATTATACATTAGTACAACATGCTACGCCAAACTGCGAAAGTCATCAGAATTATAAAACGATTCTTGACGGATCATCAACAGGAGTTTTTAACGGAAAGATTTTTGTAGAAAAAGAAGCTCAAAAAACCGATGCTTTCCAGAAAAATAATAACATTTTATTAAGTGACAAAGCCACTATTAATGCAAAACCACAACTAGAGATTTTTGCAGATGATGTAAAGTGTTCTCATGGATGCACAATAGGACAATTAGACGAAAACGCTATGTTTTACATGCAACAACGCGGAATCCCTAAAAAAGAAGCCAAAGCTTTATTAATGTATGCTTTTACGAGCGAAGTAACAG
Organism: Flavobacterium sp.; assembly: GCF_043756175.1. Taxonomy (GTDB): domain Bacteria; phylum Bacteroidota; class Bacteroidia; order Flavobacteriales; family Flavobacteriaceae; genus Flavobacterium. Next base: position 759 of record NZ_JAYURN010000002.1, on the reverse strand, counting down.
GAAGCATCAAAATACCTGAGCTAAGAAGTAAAATAGCACGAATTATTGCCGATAAATTAGGCGTAAAAATGGGATTTGATTTGTAACGTTTTCAAAGTAGTCGAATCAATAAGTTTTTATGATTCGTCTTTTGTAGTTCTAACCAAGCTAATCCCAGAAATGAAGAATACAATTCCTAAGATTCCATATATAATGAGAGATTTAACATCTCGTTCGCTTCCTGAAGTGTTAGTAAAAATTACAGCAGTGTAAATAAGGCCTCCTATTCCTAGAATAGTTAATAAGGCGCCAAAAAGTCTTTTAAGATTCATGATTTTATCTTTTTAGATTATTGTGAATTAAACGATTTAATTACTACAAATATCTTTCAAAGGTATAGACTATAAATAGGTTTATGTTGTGATATTTTGATAAAAACTTATATTATTCACGTTAATAACAACGCGGAATTCCCAAATATGTAAAGAGCGCAAAGTTTAAAACCTTGCGCTCTTTGTTCTTTTTTAATTTATTTATTTTCTCTTTCTTCTCTTATTTCTGTCAAAGCTTTTCTAGCTTCATGTGTCAAATTATACTTTAATCGATTATTGATTTCTATATCAGATAAATTTTCAAAATCTCTTTTAAAGCTCTCTTGTTTTGATTTGCTTTCAACTTCAATTTTGTCATATCCTAAAATACGTTGACTCTTTTTTGTGTTAAATTTATTTCAAAAATACGGATTTGTAATCGGAACATTGATAATTTTTTTTAAAAATC
>NZ_JAYURN010000001.1:0-2500 GCF_043756175.1 Flavobacterium sp. | reverse complement strand
GTAGAGAAAGCAATGTGCTACGCTTACCGTGACAGAAAAGTGAACAAAAGAAATTTCCGTGCTTTATGGATTCAACGTATCAACGCTGGAGCTAGATTAGAAGGAATGTCTTATTCACAATTCATGGGTAAAGTAAAAGCTAACGGAATCGAATTGAACAGAAAAGTTCTTGCAGATTTAGCTATGAACCACCCTGAAGCTTTCAAAGCAGTACTTAATAAAGTAAAATAAACGTTTTATCAACTCAATTTAGATTACTTACTTATATAGAAACCTCAATCGAAAGATTGGGGTTTTTTGTTTTTAAATGCTATATACAAATTAAAAAAATATACTATTCAGATAACTTTTGTATCATAATTAATTTCTGTAATTTCGAAAAATGATACTTAAAAAACTTCATTTCCCGCTTTATATGCTGTTCTTCGTTTTACTTTTTGCAACACAATCTTGTGAGAAAAAAAAGCAACACAATTCCGCGAAAAAACCTGATGTTACAGATATTAACAGACTCTTAGACATTGGTCATAAACATTATGAAAATGAAGAATTAGACAGTTCTTACTACTACTATAATAAAGCTAAATCCCTTGCTGAAATAAAAAAAGACACTTCAAGAATTATTCATTCATTAGCGTGGATAGCACAAATTCAAGCGGATTTCGGAGATAATTCTGGTAGTGAATCTACGGCCGTGGAAGCACTCCCTTTTTTAGATAACAATGACAAATACCCCAATGGCAGATGGAATATTTATAATACATTAGGCAATAACTACCTACATACATTTGACAACGTAAACGCTCTTTATTATTTCAATAAAGCACTCATTATAAAAACAGACCCAATTGAAAAATACGGTATAAGAAACAATATAGCCTTAGTCTACATGGCACAAGAAAAATACCAAGATGCTATCCAAATTCTTTCTCTTTTGACTTTAAAAAAAGAAATTTTGGAAGATCCAGAAGCTTATTCTCGAATATTAGATAATCTAGGCTACTGCTATTATAAAGTAGGAAACCCAAAAGCACTAGCCTACTTAAACCAATCCGTAAAAATAAGATTACAAGAAAATAATGACCGAGGACTTACAGGGAGTTATTATAATCTTTTCGAATATTACAAAAAAAACAATCTTAATTTAGCCTTGAATTATATAAACTTAGCTTATGAAAAAGCTACTAAAGTTAACCATGTTGATGATCGCTTGGAATGTTTGGCACAATTAATACAAAACAGTACCGGAAATCAATCTAAAAAATATTCACTACTCTATTTAAAAATAAATGACAGTATCTATAAAGTACGATTAAAAGCCAAGAATCAATTTGCTAAAATAAGGTATGATTCCACAAAAGAAAAAAACGAAAATCTAAAACTAAAAGCGCAAACTATACTGCAACAAGAACAACAGCAAAACAAACACCTACTCCTGTATTTCGTGGTTGCAGTTATTATTACTATGAGCATTGTTGTTGGTAATTTCCTTGTAGCAAAAAACAAACGAGAAAAAATAAAAAGTGCCTACAATACTGAGATTCGAATTGCTAAAAAACTGCATGATGAACTGGCTAACGATGTTTTCCATACGATGGCTTTTGCAGAAACACAAGATCTATCCACTAATGCGAATAAAGAGATATTAATTAGCCATCTTGATACTATATATTCACGAACGCGAAACATTTCCAAAGAAAACAGTTCTATAGAAGCAGGGCCTCTATTTACTTCTAACTTAAAAGAAATGATGTCTGCATTTAACAGCTCTGCAATTAATGTCTTAATCAACGGAATAGATACGATTGACTGGCCAAATGTAGACAATAATACAAAAATCACAATGTACCGTGTACTTCAAGAATTACTTGTCAACATGAAAAAACACAGCCACTGCAGTTTAGCAGTAATAATTTTCAAAAAAAATGAAAACAAATTACAAATAGATTACAGTGATAATGGCGTGGGAGCTACGATAGAAGAATTAAATCTAAAAAATGGATTACAAAATGTAGAAAACCGTATCCAGTCTATAAAAGGAACAATAACTTTTGAAACAAAATCGGACAAAGGCTTCAAAGTACATATTACATTTCCAATTTAAATGTAGTAAATAAAATATGAAGTTTTAATTGACTATTTTTGAATGAATTACTGTCATTTATGTAAATATTTCTTAATAATATATTCAGATATTGGTTTTAATGTTTTCTCCGTTTCTGGATGTAGTCCTGGCTGATTAAAATATTCATAATTACCCTCAAATGATTTTCCATACCAAACTATCGGTTTTCCTTTTTTGAAGAAAATTGTATTTGTGCTAACCTCGATTTTTTTAAAGCCCAATAAATCCTCGTTTAAAACTACTACTGATGTTATATTTCCAATTAATAATTTTTCGTTTTTGCAATCCACTGCTTCATAATGATCCCCGTCCCACTTCATACATTCTTTTTCGGGGAAAATCATATTCTTTACCGAATACCCCATAAAAAACAAA